>JAFGDI010000371.1 GCA_016932145.1 Sedimentisphaerales bacterium | reverse complement strand
GTCTTGTCCTGATCGTCGGTATCATAAGGCTCAAGGACTATAACCACATGGCCGTACTGCCCCCTGCCGCCAGTCTGATGTACAAACTTACCTTCACCTCTCGCCCGTTTGGTAACAGTCTCTTTATACGCAACTCTGGGCTTTCCTATCAATACATCAACTTTAAGGTCACGAGTAAGTTTATGCTCTATGATCTCCAGATGCAGTTCTCCCATACCGCTGATCAGCGTCTGACCTGTATCTTCATTATATACAGCATGGAAAGACGGATCCTCTCTTTTAAGCAACTCTAAGGCCTGGGCCAGCTTTACCCTTTCGCCCGCAGTTCGCGGCTCGATCGACTGACTTATTACCGCCACTGGTATCTCTATAGAATCAAGTGCCAGAGGGCTTCGCGTCAGACAGATAGTATCGCCTGTATATGTATCTTTTAGCCCCACTACCGCTACAATGTCGCCGGCAAAAGTCTTATCAACCGCCTGCCTGGCATTAGCATGCATGTGAAACAGCTTAGTAATGTTTTCTTTTTTATTCCGGTTAACATTTAATACTCGTTCACCAGGTGTCAATGTACCTGAATATATCTTAAGAAAAGTCAGGTCACCATGACTGTCAGATGATATCTTAAAAGCCAGAGCTACAAAAGGACCTTCCGGGTCACAGGGTAACTTCACCACCTTATCGGTTTTTTCAGTACCGTCCATCTTATAGGCATTTACCGCCGGACAATCCAAAGGCGATGGCAAAAAATCAACTACAGCATCAAGCAACTTTCTCGTGCCAATACTCTGTAATGCAGAGCCGCACAATACTGGGAATATCTCACGAGCAATTGTTCCTGCTCTGAGACCGGCAACAATCTCTTCCCGACTTAACTCCTCCTCAGATAGAAACTTCTCCATCAGTGATTCATCAAAATCTGCCGCTGTCTCTATCATTTCTGTCCGAAACAATTCAGCATCGTCAACCATGTCAGCAGGTATATCAATAACTGTATATTTAGCACCAACCTTGTCTGATTCAAAAATATACCCCTTCATTTCCAACAGATCAACAAAGCCCTTAAAGGCATCCTGATTGCCAATCGGCAACTGCGTAATGACCGGCTTTACATGTAATCGCTGTCGAATACTTTCAACGGCCATTTCGAAGTCTGCACCGAGCTTGTCCATTTTATTAATAAAACAGATTCGCGGCACAGCATATTTTTCCGCCTGTCGCCATACCGTCTCTGATTGCGCCTGAACACCCTCAGAGGCATCAAAAACAGCTACAGCACCATCAAGAACACGCAAAGAACGCTCTACCTCAATAGTAAAATCAACATGGCCGGGTGTATCAATGAGATTAATCGTTGAGCCCTTCCAGGGACAGGTAGTTGCCGCTGAGGTAATTGTAATTCCTCGCTCCTGCTCCTCCTGCAGATAGTCCATAACTGCCGTCCCTTCATGCACCTCACCTATCTTATAGGTCTTACCGGTAAAATACAGGATACGCTCCGAAACAGTAGTCTTACCAGCATCAATATGTGCCATAATACCAATATTTCTAATCGTTGTTAAATCCATGACGGCTTCGTGTCCTCTCTGCCTCGGCCAATATAATATTCAATTGACTGACCAAACTATATATTATAAATATCGCAGCTAATTTATCTAAAAAAAATGCCACACTATACCTGAGTTAACAAGTACAACTGTGGCAGTGAAAAACCAGAATAAATGATTACCAGGCGAAATGAGCAAAAGCCTTATTGGCTTCGGCCATACGATGTACATTTTCGCGAGTAGTCATTGCTGTGCCTTCCTTACGGTAGGCCGATGTAAGCTCATCAGCGAGACGCTGAGCCATTGGCTTACCCTTCTTATTACGAACAGCGGCCAATACCCAGCGGAATGCCAGTGACTGCTGACGCTTGGAAGGTACTGGCATTGGCACCTGATAGGTTGAACCGCCAACACGCTTGGAACGAACTTCGATCTGCGGCTTAATATTATTTATTGCCACTTCAAAGGCCTCGAGCTGGCTAACATCTTTAACACGCTGGCCAACAATCTCAAGGGCATCATAAACCACTGACTGAGCAACGGTCTTCTTACCATCAAGCATGAGATAATTAATAAACTTTGAAACCAGGACACTATTGAATTTCTGATCCGGCCTCAACTGCTTAGCTGATGCAGTAAACTTACTTGGCATTTTAGCTTATAACCTCGTATATCTTCTTTAGATTTAATTATTAAATTACTTAGGAGTCTTGGCACCGTAACGACTACGACTCTGCTTACGGCCATCAACGCCCAGAGTATCAAGAGTACCACGGATTATATGATAACGCACACCGGGAAGGTCGCGAACTCTGCCGCCACGAACCAGAACAATACTGTGTTCCTGAAGGTTATGATCTTCACCCGGAATATAGGCTGTAACTTCCTTGCCATTACTTAAACGCACTCTGGCAACCTTACGCAAAGCCGAGTTAGGCTTCTTGGGGGTCTGAGTTTTAACCTGAAGACATACACCGCGTCTTGATGGACAACGATCCAGGTCTGGTGATTTCGTCTTAGCTTTTGCAGTCTTACGACCTTTTCTGATTAACTGATTAATGGTCGGCATTAAACTCTCCAAGTCTTAAATTACTATATTTCAAGTACTTATATGCTATACAATAAATAGCTCTCTCACCTGTTATAGTGAGTCACAAATTGTATATGATATAGCACTTGTTGTCAATATCTAAATTTATCTTTATCTGTCAAAAAACACACACTAATTTAACTGAAAATCTAACTCATTACAATAAAAGAGATTAGACTGTTATTTTTTTTCAGTTGACTCCAGATATAACCAATCCGGAATCAACTGAAAAATAACTTATATTCAATTACTGGTCCAGGCCCAGTGCAGCCTTCATTGCTCTTTCGGCTGTTTCTTCCTCTGAAAGCCTTTCCAGATGCTCATCGCCTTCTATTTCCGGACGATCAAGATTCTTAAACTCTGGCAGTATCGGAGCATTATGCTTGATCTTGATACCCAGATATGGCTTATAAGCAGTACCGGCTGGAATAAGATGACCCAGAATAACATTTTCCTTCAGGCCGATCAACTGGTCAACCTTGCCGGATATACTAGCCTCGGTCAGTACACGCGTAGTTTCCTGGAAACTAGCTGCTGATACAAAACTCTCAGAACTCAACGATGCCTTGGTTATACCAAGCAGCAGCGTTGATGCCGTTGATGGGCGGCACTTCTTGCCTACTGCCGGGTCACCACCAATAGCAAGTATAGGTTCGTTGATCTTTTCCAGTTCCTCTTTGGATATAACCTGACCAACTGCAAGGTCCTTGGCATCTCCGGCATCAGAGATCTTCAGGCTGCCCTGAAGCTCCTCATTTGCCCTGCGGAAATGGAACTTGTCCAGTACATCGCCGGGCAGCAACTCTGTATCGCCCGGACTTTCTACCTTGACCTTACGAAGCATCTGGCTTACAACGATCTCAACATGTTTATCATTGATTGCCTGCTTCTGGGCACGATATACGCCCTGGATCTCGTTAAGCAGATATACCTGCAGATCTTCTTCACCCTTGATACGCAATATATCATGCGGCACCAGTGGACCATCTGTTAATGGCTCACCTGCCTCTACATAATCGCCAGAGTGAACCAGCAAATGCTTATCATGCGGTACATGGTGTTCTACTTCCATGCCAGATTCAGAACGAACGATGATCGTCATCTTACCACGCCGTTTATCACTACGCAGTTCAACCTGACCAGATATACTTGCCATGGCTGCCGGCTCTTTAGGTTTACGAGCTTCAAATACCTCTGTTACTCGTGGCAGACCACCGGTAATATCCTGTGTACCGGTAATTGCTCGCGGTTGCAGTGCCAGAATCACACCTGGCTGTACTTCCTGACCTTCGGCTACCTGAATACGGGCCTTAGCGGGCAGATAATGGAAGTCAAGTATTCTGCCTTCACTATCTTCAACCATAATACGAGGATGTTTTTCACCTTTATGCTCGATTACGATAGCACGCGCTATACCGCGCTCTATATCAGTACGAATAGTTTCGCCTTCTTCAATATCCTGATAGCGAACTACACCTGTTGCCTCTGAAAGAATTGGCACACTGTGCGGGTCCCAATTGAACAGGCTGGTACTGCGTTTGATCTTCTGGCCTTCTTTAACCGTAATATGGGCACCATAATGCACCTTAAAGCGGTCAAGCTCGCGACCCTTTTCATCTTCTATTATAATGTTACCGTTACGCTTGAGAGAGATGAGGTTTCCTGAACCATCCGGATTCACTACCGCATGCATTTCTTCATCAAACTTAACAATACCTTCATAAGTTGACTTAACATCATTTTCAACCACATTACGCTCTGC
>JAFGDI010000370.1 GCA_016932145.1 Sedimentisphaerales bacterium | reverse complement strand
CAGATAATACTGGTCATTTTGCTAACTCTTATCAGTTGCGGAGCTATAAAACAGGTCGTGCAGCGATCCGCCTGAGGCGGGAGCTTATATCTTATTACTTCTTGCAACCGTTCACTGTTACGAAAAAAGAATGTGTGCTTTTATTTACATTAATACTTTATATTAATTATATTATGTGGAGGGGTATTGACACCTGTTGAAGGTGGGGTATGCACACCTTTTGCCGGAGGCAAACCACCACCTGTAGAGGTGGGGTTTGGTAACCTGGCCAATGCTTAAAAAAGGAGGGTAATCAGAGTATTTTTCCCTCCCTTGATTGTTGATATAAGCAGGGGTAGCTGGTCTTACTCGCCTATCTTTTTTAATGCCTTACCGCTCTTTACCATCTTGTAAAATTCGTGGAAGAGGTAGTTGGCATCGTGGGGGCCGGGAGAAGCCTCAGGGTGGTACTGAACGGCAAACAGCGGCAGATGGTTATGGGCAAAACCTTCCAGGGTGTTGTCATTCAGATTGATATGTGTTACGCGAATGTCATTTTTATTCAGAGAATCAATATCAATGGCAAACCCGTGATTCTGTGAGGTGATCTCAACTCTGCCGGTGTCGAGATTCTTAACCGGCTGATTACCGCCCCGGTGGCCAAACTTGAGCTTGTAGGTCTTGCCGCCCAGGGCCTGACCAATTAACTGTAAGCCCAGACAGATACCAAACATGGGTATGTGCTTGTCGATCAGCTTCTTGATAGTCTCTATGGTGTATTTGATCGGCTCTGGATCGCCAGGGCCGTTACTGACAAATATGCCATCTGGTCTGACTGCCATTATTTCGTCAAAACTGGCACTTGCTGGCATGATCGTAACATTGAAACCGGCCTCTATGAGGTTACGGCTGATGTTATCTTTCAGACCGCAGTCAAAAGCCACAATATTATACTTCTTGCTGTGTTTTTCGGCATGTGGGCCGGAAAATTCAGAATTATAGCCTTCGTGCCAGTCACATTTCTCGCCCCGACAGACATCTTTTACTATGTCGCGGCCGACAAGACCGGCATAAGAACGGGCCATATCTACAAGTTCTTTATTATCCAGTACTTCTGTACTTATTACGCCACGCATCGCTCCTTTGATACGCAACTTGCGGGTCAGGGCACGGGTGTCTATGTCACTTATGCCTACTATGCCGTTAGTCTTGAGATACTCTTCCAGGGAACTTGTTGACCGGTGATTACTGACAACTGTGGCGGGTTCGCGCACAATAAAGCCGGAAACATGTATTTTCCGGCTTTCTGTATCTTCACTGCAAACACCATAATTTCCTATCATCGGATAGGTCATAGTCACTATCTGTTCACTATAACTTGGGTCAGTTAATATTTCCTGATAACCAGTCATGCTGGTGTTAAATACCACTTCTGCCTGTTTGGTGCCTTCAGCTCCAAAACTAACACCAGTGAATATCGTTCCGTCTTCTAATGCTAATTTTGCAATTTTCTTTGAGGTCATAGTTTTTTAGTCACAAAGTCCGAAAAAATATTTTCTTTATTCAATCTATATCGAATTATGGTCGATATAACTGCTAGCCTTGATGTTTAAGGCTTAATTGGCTGTGGGTCATCCGACTTCTTGTCGGATTACAGCCTGGCTTGGAGGGTCTGAGTTCGGCGACTCAGACTCTTCTTTTTTTTATCCTGTGGCTTCTTACCTGTTTGGTCGTTCTTCACTTTTTCTGGTACTACCAGTTACTGAAGGCATCGGTACGCGCACATACAGCGGTTCCAGATGACCTGTTTTCAGCCCAGACATAATAGTTTATAGCTAAAATTTAATCAATGAAAATATTATGCAGATCGACATCTTAACCAATTATGAGCATGCCGGATTGGAGCTGACGGCGGCTAAATCTCCAGTAAGTATCTGTATTGGCAGAGTTTATGCCAGGTGTGCCGCTATATTGTAAAATGGTATATCCAGTTATTTTTATGCTTAAATATTATAAGCCTTTCCCAGGTTAATTCCCCGTTTATTATCTTGAAGAAGTAATAAGAAATAAGCTAACCGTGCTTGTTACTTGTTACTGTAACCGTGTGAACGGTTACCTTTTATCTTACTACCTTAACTGCCAGTGGTCAGGGTAATTTAAACGATTTTTACATCTATGTATTGCCTGTTGCCCAAATCTGGATATAATCAGGGGGCAGAGTTGGTATTAAAGGAGATATTGAACTATGGATAATGAAAAACAAGCCCTGATAAAGCAGGAAATTACCCTCGCTCTGGCCTCTGAGCCGGACCCGGCTAATATCTCGCGTTTCTTTGCCGAAATGCTCACTGAATCGGAGATGAGCAATATCGTCATGCGCTGGGAATTGATGAAGAGACTCAAGGCCGGCGTTTCCCAGCGACAGATCGCCGAAGAACTGGGCCTGAGCCTGTGCAAGATCACCCGAGGATCAAAGATACTAAAGGACAAACAGTCAGTAGTAGCCCGATATCTGGCAGATCTGACAGAAAAAGCCCCAGATTAACCTTTAGTCGGTGATATTGCTTTCGGCTGGCGTTGGGTTTTCGATTGCCATTTCTTTATAAGCATTTGCCTGTAGAATGTCAGATATTATCTTTTCATTCTGCTTATTGCACTCTGAGATTATATCTATCACTAAAGGTAGCAATTCGGCCATGTGTTTCCCTTTTTCTATTGACTCGCCCAATACTGCCGCCGGATATGCTAATTCAGGTATTTCTAATGTGGTTGCATCTTTGGCTAGTGATTTTGCCAGATCGTTCATGAGCGCCATGTCTTCTGACTCAGCAGCACAGATCAGTTTTTCGATTTCCAGACCGATCCTTAATGCCTTGATTTCATTTTCATTTGGCAGCATGTATTCTCGTTCTTCTTTGCGAGCCGTTACTATCTCGGTAAGTCTGGCAACAATCAGAGGGTCAAACTGAGCTGGTGAATTCTCTTTGAGAACTGCTAAAGCCTCGTCTATACTCTTTGCCTGACGGTACAAGCTACCTGTTACCATAGAATCGTAGGCTGTAGCGGCATGAATGATCCGTGATCTCAGTGGTATATTTTCACCGATTGGTATTTCAGGTTTATTTGGTGTGCCGCCATACCATGCACCTCTATACTTTAATATTCCAGTTAACTCACTTGAATGGAATGAATTTTCTATTATCTCAACTCCTCGCCTGAGATGGTAGCTCATGGTTACCAGTTCAGCATCGCTTAAGGCCGTTTTCTTATTCAGAATTTCGTCCGGCACACTTATTTTGCCTATGTCATGCAGCAGGGCGGCAACTTCCAGAATATAGATGTCAACCTGTCCCATTAAGCCACGAGCTATAGCTACACACAGGTCAGCCACTCGCCGGCAGTGCATTCCTGTCATGGCATCTCGCTGCTCCAGGGCATTGATCAGGGCATTTACTGCCTGGAATGGTATTTCAATGTATGTATAGCTTTCTGAATCATCTGGAACTAGCGATTGTGACTGTTTGCCATTTTGTGACAATATCTCTTCTGGCGGCAGCTTGTCCCAACTTGTATAACGATTACGACCAGTATCTTTGGAATAGTATAAGGCTTTATCTGCCTGATCGATCAGCTCCTGAGGTGAGTTAGCATTAAAACAGGTTGCTGATATACCAATTGAGATCGTAACTCTAATGTCACTGGGGTAGCTTTCTTCTACTTTCTGGCGTATTTTTTCTGCCGCCAGAGCAGCGGATGCGACATCAGTATGAGGTAATAGTATGCAAAACTCTTCTCCGCCGTATCGGCATACATGGTCAGATTTTCTTACCATTTTCCTTATAAGTTCGGATACTACTTTCAAAACTTCGTCACCGGCTGAATGGCCATGGTTATCATTTATCTTTTTAAAAAAGTCAATATCCAGCATAAAGCAGCTTAACTCATAGCCATATCTTTTCGACCCACTCCATTCAGTGTCAAATATATCAAAAAAAGCTCTGCGGTTCAGGCAGCCGGTTAAAGGATCCTGCATTGACATTTGCTTTAACGCAGCATTTTGTGCCTGGATCTTCTTATGGCTTTCTTTTAATTCAGCCATTGCTGCCTTTATTTTTTCATTTTGCAGGTGGATTTCAGTTATATCATTCAGTGTTACCATAACACCATTTATACTCTGATCTTTATCCTTAACCGGTGTCGAATTTGCTACCACTAGTCGTTTTTCACCTGAGACCATTTCTATGGTCATCTGAATACCTTTGACCAGCTCTTTATTTTTTATTGCTTTGGTCCAGGGCATGGTCTCGGGTTTATCCTGCCAGTTAAGACGATTAATCTGTGATGCCTTCAGGTCAGGAAAACTCTTGCTGGTTAATTTTTGAAATTCATTATTTGCCAGTATAATATTTTCTTCGTTGTCTAATACTACAACTGCTTCTGCCATGGTATTAAATATTTCATTGACCCGTTCTGAACTTTCAGATTCATTTTCAGGTAATGTTTTTTTCAACATCTTCCTGATAAGCATCAAGTAGATGATGAGAGTTCCGAACAGAACTAATACACTTACGATAAAGTTGTCTGTCTTATACCATACGGTATCTTGCGTTTTGTATGCCAGTTGTAGTTCCAGGGGAGCGCCTTTAGACCTTGATATTGTGAAAGAAAGGTTAGTTAATGCCTTCTCTTGCTGCGTTTTTGAGTCCCATAACTGGTTGTGGTTGGCAGTTGCCATTAAGGTTCTGCCCTCTGATCTTATCGCAATAGAACCTAACTGCGGATATTGTTCCAGTGAAATATTCATCAGGTTCTCTACTGTCTTGTCTTTTCCTGTTTGCAGGGCCAGCGAAAATTGTACGGCAATGGCCCGACCATGCTGATTTATCCACTGACTTTCTTTTAATTTCTGCCCCGGCAGAAGCCACAGCGTTACTGCCAGAGAAGCTACGCTCATGGCTATCAGGGCCAGTTCCAGGCTAATAGCAAAGATTTTATTTATTTTAAACATCTTCATGTCACCCGATATCGGTTATATTTTTTACATCCTTTATATTAAACTGTTATCGTTGGTTTTATCAT
>JAFGDI010000369.1 GCA_016932145.1 Sedimentisphaerales bacterium | reverse complement strand
GTGGGAATTGATACTGACAGTATTGACATATCTGATATAGTTGTCAGTGGCCCGTCAGGGTATTTGCAAAAGGCAGCACCAGTGAGCATTAGCCCGGTTAACGGCACTAAGGCTGTGACTGTGGTATATCAGATAACTTCGACCGATGGCCTTTGGGACTGGTCAGATAATGGTATTTATAATATTGTTTTGAATGCCAATGAGGTTGTTGACCTGAGCGGCAATAGTGTATCGACCCAGTTGCTAGCTGATTTTGCGGTTGTGGTTGAGCCGGCCCTGGCTGGTTTTGAGCTGATCTCACTGGAGCAGGTAGCGGTACGGCGGGTAAATCGGACGGTGTTTGATTATGACTACGCTGTTACTTTGAAGAACTTGTATGGACGGTCAGTGCATGCTGTTGCCTTTTATCTCAGAGACCTGCCAGCGGGAATTGCTTTGCAGGATAATATAGCGGCATTTGACCTGCTGGCTCCTGGTCAGCAATTGCAATCAGGTGATACTATTACCCTGCGTGCAGATATGGCCGAAGTTATTGATCTGGCATCAGTGAAATGGGGTGTAAGGTCAGTCGTGCCAGGTGATTTTGATATGAGCGGCAGGGTTGATCTGCTGGACTTTTCTCTGCTGGCGAAGAACTGGTTAACTGATAATGCAGTTTTTGATATAGCACCAACGCCGTCGGGTGATGGTGTCGTTGACATGCTGGATATGTCCCAACTGGCAGAAAACTGGTTGTCGGTATATGCCGGGAATTGATGCGGATTGTGCTAGAAAAGATTTAATATTTTGATATATAAGGATTTATGTTATGAAGATATATAAGATTTTAGTTGTTTTGATATCAGTTTTGAGTCTGCCGCTATTTGCAATGCCTACTATATATTATAAGGCTAGTGCGGTGGGGGGTAATGTCTGGCTCTATGAATATACCGTAGTTAATGACTCGGCTCAGGACATAGATGAGTTTTCTATCTGGTTCGACAATGGGTCGTATGATGATATTGCCAAAGAGAGTTCTGCCCTTATCGCAGGGGGCTGGGATGAGCTGGTAGTTCAGCCGGGCTTGATCTTGAATCAATCTGATGGTTTATATGATGCTCTGGCCGAAGGCAATGGCATAGCTCCGGGTCAGACGGTAACAGGTTTTGCCGTCAGTTGTAAATTCCTGGGCATTGGTGTTCCTGGCCAGCAGCGGTTCGATATAGTGAACATTTCCGATTATTCGGTGATTTCCAGTGGCCTGACGACACCCTGGCCGGTTTCGGCTGTGCCTTCACCGGCGGCTGTATTCCTCTCAGGAGTAGGCACTTTAATCGCGATGCGTATAAGGCGTCGTTAGGTTTTTGATAGGTGTTACCTTTGTTGTTTTTGTAAGTTGTTTTCAGGTAAGCACTTGTGGTTAAATTTTTGTCTTGTTTTTCAGGCATATCCCCATTATGATTGTGGGTATGGCACTTGAAAGAATAATAGATCCGGAAAATAGAGATACAGGCGAGGAGCGTTTTGATCTTGCTCTTCGCCCTAAGACTATAAGTGAATGTATCGGGCAGGAAAAGCTGCTGGAAAAGATAATGATCGCCCTGACGGCGGCCCGTCAGCGATCAGAGCCGATGGAGCATACATTGCTCTATGGTCCTCCTGGTTTGGGTAAGACGACGATCGCCCATGTTATAGCCAATGAGATGCGTACGACCTTGCGTACGAGCAGTGGTCCGGCATTAACGCGTCCGGGTGATCTGATGGGCATATTAACCAATCTGCAAAAAGGTGATGTGCTTTTTATTGACGAGATACATCGTCTGCCGGCCGCGGTGGAAGAGTTTATCTACCCGGCGATGGAAGATTTCCGCGTCGATTTTACCGTTGATAGCGGTATGCATGCCAAGACGATCAATATACCCTTGCAGCCTTTTACTCTTATTGGTGCAACGACTCGTGCCGGGCTTATTACTGCTCCGATGCGTGCGCGTTTTGGCATACAGCATCATTTGGAATTCTGGTCGGAAAAGCATTTGATAGAATGTATTCGTCGGTCGGCTACAATGCTCAATGTTGAGTATGATGAAGATTCACTGGCAATGATCGCTTGTTGCAGTAGAGGTACTCCCCGAATAGCTAACCGGCTGTTACGGCGAGTACGAGATTATACCCAGGTGCATGGCGATGGGCGGATAACAAAAAAGACGGCTGCTCAGGCGTTGAAGATAGAAGAAATAGATGATAGTGGTCTGGATAATCTGGATCGTGCTTATTTGCGAACTATTATTAACACTTACGGCGGCGGCCCGGCGGGAATAGAGGCTGTGGCAGCGACCCTGGGTGAAGAGCGAGATACACTGGAAGATATGGTTGAGCCATTTTTGTTGCAGCAGGGGCTGGTAGCGCGTACCAGGCAGGGACGAGTAGCTACTGAGGCGGCGTACCAGCATCTTGGGGTTAAATATCAGCCGCGGCCGCTCAGGTCGCCAGTTGAGCCGGATCAGGAGACATTATTTTAGTAGCGACGGATTGTTGTGTGTCTGAGAATGTACTGTGAAAGTTAACAGAAATATGGCGAAGGAAATAAAAGCAAAACGGCAATTACCCCGATATAAGCCATTGAAGAGCCGTCGGGGGCCTGACCTGTTCAATTTTAAATTGACTCAGGAGGGGGTTGTCATGACCGGGGCTGTGAGTATAGTCGCGGGCTTTATGGTTATGTCGCCGGCGTATAATCTGCTGGTGGCTGTTTTTGCCGTTTATTTTCTGAGCTATTTTCTGGGTAGTTGGTACAGTCCGCGAATGAAGATGCAGGGCAGATTACCAGATCGGCTGGAGGCTAATCGCGAGATAACAGTTCGTTATGAGCTTACTAATCAGCGTCGGTGCAATGCATATGATATTGCTGTTGGCTTATTT
>JAFGDI010000368.1 GCA_016932145.1 Sedimentisphaerales bacterium | reverse complement strand
TATGAATTATTTTACTATTTTGCTGATGAAAAGTCTGTGTCATTTCAAACAATGCACTGTCGTTCGTTTGTAAAGAGTGGTGTAAATTCATTGACTTTCCATCAGGGCCAATCGGTGCTAAACCTTTTTCCATTCGTTGCAAATTTGATCTTCCGCGGGCATCAAAAATATTGAGGTCAATAAGATCATTACGTTGATATACTTTCTGCCCATCAAAACTTGAGGCCTTCCAAAAAACTCCATCCTTATTATGCACCAGCACGCCGGAGGCGGTTACGGCGTAATTATGATATTGGACTACGGCGAGATTGTAAACCTTTAATTTGGCTGGGCGGGAGCTTAGGGCGGTTATTGCCGGGCTGCTGTTATCGGTTAGCAGGAGTTTATCGCCAATGCGGAGATCCTGAGAATCAACCCACCGCCCGGCACAAACCATACCCCGCTCATTTTCATAAACATGCCCAGATTCCGGCCTTAGAGCAAGTTCGGCACCATCAACCACCCAGAACGGATGACCAGCAGTAACCTCAATTATCTCACCGGCAACAGTAATGGTATATATCAGCCCATCATAATCATGAACCAGCGGCTTTTCGACGGATGCCGGGAGCCATTCTTGACTGGTAAAATCATAAGCCAGAACAGTATCGCCAGATTCGATAGTTTCAATCGGGCAAGGACCGCAACCAGTCAGAACCAGCGTGCCGGCAACAAAACAGGTTGAACTTCTTTTAAATAATCCGGTAAAGGCGTTCCAACCTTTGCTTATTCCATTTTTAGACAACCGGAGGGTACCAGGTACTGTTTGGTTTAAGATATTATACTATAAGGTCTTATATAAATCTATTTGTCAAAAACATACATTGTTTTGGTTGTTGGATTTTTGTTTTCTGATGAATGAATAAATAGGTACTTGGTACACTGCGGTTATCCTTCTTTAGTTGTGACCGTTATAGTTGTCGGCACACTGACTTTAAGTTGTGAACACCCACCAGACCAACCAATAAAAAAAGCCACAGTAATGATCCAATAAAGCATTACTGTGGCCAGAAGGTAAAATTTGTGTTCAGTGTATCTTATTATATGCGATCTTATAAACTATCTGAGATCGGTGCATGCGTCATCTTTCATTGGGTCACACCAAAGCCAATATCTGGCAATAATAGAAATGTCAACGAGGTCCACCTGACAATCCTGGTTATAATCACCCGTCAGGTCAACCCAGTTGCCACATTCATTTTCTGTTATAGAAACCTGCACCTGACTTATCAAGCCATCATACACCGGGTCACTACTCAGGCAGCTTAACACCATAGCCGCAGAATGCACCCTGGCCTCCAAGAGAATATCATCGATCGCGGTGACCGTTAAAGTACGAGGCAAATCCCAATTGTCGGCATTAAATACAAGTTCATCGACATCAACTGACAATTGCTGATAAGCCGCAGGCTCCTGCAATGTCACATTAACATCTGCTGTCGGCTGACTATTCAACATAACACTAAGCGAAGTACTCTGTCCTTCTGCCAATACCAACCGGGCCGGACTCACTAACAGTTCGCTGAAAAAATACTTCTCATACAAGTCATCAAAAACAACCTGCATTTCCTGCTCACTGAGCTCAGTATCAAATATCATTATCTCTGCTATTTCACCCTGATAGTTGTCAGAGCTCATAAAATCACCCGTACTGGTTATACCGGTGCCGACTGAAAGCCGGTTACCAGTTGCCAGTAAAGAAAAAACAGAACTGCCATTGGCGATATTATCAAATAGCCGGGCACTGAGATCATCTACATAATACTTTAACGATGCAAAGCTGTCTCCCTGACCGATCTGCAAAGCAATAAGATGATAATCAGCCGTCATAGGATTAGCACTTTTTGCCAGAGCCTTACCACTATTAAATCGTCCACCAGAGCCGCCATCAGCCTGACTATCATCACAGGACAGGTCCAATGCTAATACATTACCGGCTGATCCGCCGGCCTGACCAAACTGGAACACCCGCTGTCCGGGCTGTCCTGACAAATCGCCAGTTGCCACAACAAAAGCAGTCAGTCCACCGCCAACATCAGCCAGATTAAACAAACCAGATGCCAGCAGCTCACTGCCGGTAAATTTCACCGCCGGACAGCCATTAACCGCATTTGCAACATAAACCGGCGACTGCCTCCCGCTCACCGCATAAACACCACCATTAACAGAGTCGGCAACTGCCTTGTCCTGCCAGCCATTGACCTCCTGCCCATCCGAAAGGTCGCTAAGTTCACCGGCATCAAGATGGATAATAAGACCTTCAGAACCGCTGGGAACAAACGAGAAATAACGCTCATACAAATAATCATATACCTGCTGCATCTGCTGACTGTCAAGCTGACGATTATAGATCAAGACTTCTGCAATATCGCCGGCATAAGCATCCGAGGTCATGTAATTACCACCCTGAATACCTGTACCAAGAGCAAGAACATTGCCCGCAGCCAGTAGATTCATAACATTAGAAGGATTAGCCAGACTATCAAGCGTCTGACTGGCAGTACTGTCCACAAAGTATTGCAGCGAACTATAACTGGCCGACTGTGCCATTTTCACCGCTACAATATGAAATGCCGAGCTAAGGGGGTTCGCCGCTTTGGCCAGAGCTTTGCCATTATTAAACCGGCAGCCTGAACCGCCATCGGCAGCGGCTTTATTAGTTGACAGGTCCAGGGCAATTATCTG
>JAFGDI010000367.1 GCA_016932145.1 Sedimentisphaerales bacterium | reverse complement strand
CGCCAGCCCTGATCATCGGTAAGATGCCAGTGGAAGGTATTGAGCTTATAGCGGGCCATGAGATCGATATATTTCTTTATGAATTCAACCGGGAATATATGTCGGCTGACATCGAGATGCAGACCGCGCCAGGCAAAGCGGGGCGAATCTGCGATAGTAATATATGGTATGTCGAGTTTTATGCCGGCGATGGGCTTATCGCTCTCTATCTCCGGCGGTAATAATTGCCGCAGTGTCTGTAAACCATAGAACAGACCGGCATTAGTTGATGCTGTCAGCATAACGCCTTTACTGTCAACCAGCAGATGATACGCTTCCCGGCCGATATCGGACCGGCTGCTATCGAGATGCAGCATAATACGGTTGGCGGCTGCCTGGTCCATGTCTGCTGCTGTTACAGCCAGTTCATAACCGCTGGCCGACCGGAGCATATCAGCAAAATACCGACCCTGCTCCTGACAGGGACCGCAAACCAATATTGCCGTATCTGAAGCCACTGAAAAGCAGCCATCGCCGACCTGAACCTGTGAGGGACAGGGGATTATATCTATGCCGGCATGAAGCCAGCTCCAATGGCCGGATAACAGTGCCAGTAGAAAAATACATCCTGTAATTGTTCTTGCTTTCATCGTCACTTTCTCCTGAATTGTAACTGGTTACGCCCACAATGATAATGGAAAGATAGCAACTGTTTACAGTTGCAGTAATAAGACAAGCCTGAACCATAGCATAAATGCTCAGGGAATGCAGGGCGAGTCTGATTATCACAATTTTAACGCAAAGTATTCAGGACGCAAGTAATAAGTAGTAAGTAACAAGCTGAGTTAACGGCCTTTGGCCGGAACTGGTTAAAATTTTAATAGCTTCGCGTCCCCGAAGCGAGTTCGGGATTTCTGATTACCTTAGCAGTGTGAACGCTGTACTCTTACTCATGGAACTCTTATCCCCATACTTCAGGTAGGTAGGGGGGAAAGTTCTTGCTATGTCGGGGGGAATCGCCTAAAATGTGGGGCGATAAGCAAATAGGGCGATAAGAGCTAAGTTCTTATAATTTAGTATTATACAGTTGAAAATAGTATCTGGCCTGCCTGCTGAGGCCAGCAAATATTAAGTTTGCGGGCCGATCGGGTTGGGGAACCTGATTTTGCTCGAATTTGTATATATTTATACAAAAAACAGATAAAATTACCCTCGGCTATGCTGGTCTGATGGGTATCTGTTGGATATCTGATGGGGCAGAGAGACCTGCCAGAGCTATACGATCATTGACCGGAGAATAAAATATGGCGAATATATCGCCTGGAGCAATTGTGGATAAAGCTGCCTGTCTGGGTGATAATGTCACTATCGGGCCGGGTTGTATAATCGGTCCGGAGGTCGTTATCGGCCCGGGCTGTGAGCTGCGCAGTAATGTGCTGGTTTGTAAGGGCACGACAATAGGGGCAAATAATCGCATTTTTCATGGTGTGGTTCTGGGCGAAGAGCCGCAGAATGTCGGTGAGATCGATCCGCCGACCCGGTTAAGTGTGGGCGATAATAATGTTATTCGCGAATATGTCACAATTCATCGCGGCTCACCTGGCGGCGGCGGTTTGACTAATATTGGCAATAAAAATTTCATTATGGCCTATTGCCACATCGGGCACGATTGCCAGTTAGGCAATAATATAGTCATGACCAATAGCTGTCAGCTCTCAGGTCATGTTAAGCTGGAAGATAATGTCTGGCTGGCCGGCGTATGTGCAGTGCATCAGTTCACGACTATCGGGCGTTTTGCCTATCTGGCCGGCGGCTCGCAGACCAGTCAGGATGTCCCGCCATTTCTCAAATCGCAGGGATCTGAAAACTGTTCGCCCCGGGCGGTGAACTCGGTGGGTCTCTTGCGAAATGGCTTTAGCCGGGAATCGGTGCAGGCGATCAGGCAGGCGTTCAAGGATATATATATCGGGCGCAGCGGCCGTTCGATAGAAGCTCTGGTAAATGAGATGCTTCAGGCCGAGTCGCTCGATGAAAATGTCAGGTATATGCTGGAATTTCTGAGCAGGAGTTTTTCCAGTCCGAAAAAGAGGTTCAGAGAGCTGAACCGCAGCCACTGACCAGAGAAACGATCAAAGGATAATTGAAACAAAGAATGACAGAAATATCAAAGCTAGCAGAGGTAAGTCCGCAGGCCCGGCTGGGTCTCGATGTTAAAATAGGCCCGTTCTGTGTCGTTGGCCCGGAAGTTGTTCTGGGTGATGGCTGTATTCTCTATAATAATGTAACTATTGTCGGTAATACCATTATAGGCCGCAATAATGTCTTTTATCAGAACAGTGTGATCGGCACAGCTCCTCAGGACCTGAAATATCAGGGCCAGCCTACCCAGACTATTATCGGAGACAATAATGTCTTTCGCGAATTTGTCGTGGTGCATCGGGGCACTGAAGTTGCCGGCGGCAAGACAGTAGTTGGCAGTGATAACCTGCTGATGGGCGGTGCCCATATTGCTCACGATTGCATTGTAGAGAGCCGGACCATTATAGGCAATAATGTCTTACTGGCCGGTCATGTCAAGATCGAATACGGCGCTATGATCGCGGCTATGGTGGGCATTCACCATTTTACGACAGTTGGCCGTAACAGTTATGTGGGGGCAACTACTCCGGTTCGCCGGGATGTGCCGCCTTTTACTATTTTTGAAGGTGACCCCAATGAAGTGCGTGGTATAAATGCTGAAGGGCTCAAGCGCCATGGTTTTGACCCTGAAGTTATATCGCATCTGAAAAAGGCCTATACTCAGCTTTACCGGCGGGGCGGTTCACTGGCGGCGGCCGCTCAGGAATTGCTCGAGCAAGAGGGTAATAGCGAATATGTGAGTTGTTTTGCTCAGGCGGTAGTTAATAGTTGTTCTACCAGGTTTGGCCGCTATCTGGAAGAGCAAAGGCAGGATAAACAGCTCAGTAAAGTCAATCGCCGCCCGGCAGAGATAAGGCAGGCACAGGCCCGGCAGGAAGAATGAGCCGATAGCCGCTTTGCTGCTGTAGCTCATAACTCTTTGCCTTTATGGCAGGGTCTTGAGCCAGGGCCTTTGTTGCTGATCATATAATAATTACGAAGAACAGGAGATGGATCTTATGGCTAAAAATAGAAGTTATTATGGAAAGAATAAGAAAGTAACGCCCAGACTCGCAGTTCTTTATGCCGCCGTTGTGCTGGTAATTCTGGCTGCCGGCTATAAAATTTACAGTCAGTATGGTGCAAAGTCAGTGGATCTGGAGATTGTTACTCCCGAAGGTGAGCGAGTGGCGGAAAAGGTTATCTTAGCTCAGCCTGAGCCTGTTAGCCCGACTATTGCCCCGGCAGGGGAGCCTGTTTCTGCTCCTGTAAGTGCAGAGGTTGAGTCTGCTACTGCCCAGGAATCGCTGGCTCAGACAGTGGTGGTTGATTCTCAGCCTGAACCGGTTGCTCAGCCGGTAAGCTATCTGCCGCAATATGCTCAGGCTGTGGAAAAGTATAACGATGGCGTAGTTGCTATGGATAGTGGTAATGTTATTCAGGCTCGTGACCTGCTTAGTGAAGCGGTGAATGATGGTCTGCCTCCTGCGACTGAGAAAGAAGCTCTCAGCCGCCTTAACGATCTGGCCAAACTCTGGCTGTTTTCGCGTAATGTCTATGAAGGTGATATTCACTGTCAGAAATACAAGGTGCAGTCGGGTGATTATCTTTCTACTATAGGCGTGAAGTTTTCTACGCCGTATCAATTTATTATGCGGCTTAATGGCATAAGCCGGGCCGAGAATCTTCGGGCTGATGAAACTCTCAAAGTGGTGAACGGGCCATTCAGGGCAGTTGCAGACAGAACCAAATTTATAATAACCCTCTATCTTGGCGATACTATAGCTTATACCTGGCCGATCTCTACCGGTCGGGAAGGTCGTTCTACTCCTACTGGCGTCTGGGAAGTTACCAAGGGCAAAAAGCTCATTAATCCTGAGTGGACTGACCCTGATACAGGTAAGACCTTTATGCCCGATGATCCGGACAATCCGCTGGGTGAGCGATGGATAGCTATTCATGGCGTAGAAGGTGATGCTGTGGGCAGAACGGGCTTTGGCATACATGGCACGATCGAACCTGATAAGATAGGTCAGTCGGCCAGTCGCGGCTGTATTCGCCTGCGTAATCAGGATGTCGAAGTGGTCTATGATATGCTCATGGAAGGCAGATCGCATGTTGTTATAAAAGATTAACGCAACTGTTAATAATGGCGAAATGTTATAAGCCTCTCCCCAGGGGGGCGGGGATGGTAGCAGGCTATATGAGTTCTGTTATGAATATTGTCTGACCATTCTGTTATTGGACATGCAATATAATGTAACCTGAGGTCAGAGCGTGGAAGATCTTACTATCAGATTATTAGCGAAACGACAGGGTAATATCGGCTGGACCGGCATGCTCTCAGGCAGTGCTCTTTCTACTGCGGTTTCGCTCTTTGCCCTTAATATTAATGATCCTGTATGTTATCGCAAGGAGATCGATGCCGGGCTCAACTGGCTGCTGCAAAATGTTAATACTGATGGCGGTTGGGGCGACACGGTGAAAAGCAGCAGTAAT
This sequence comes from Sedimentisphaerales bacterium, assembly GCA_016932145.1. Lineage (GTDB taxonomy): Bacteria > Planctomycetota > Phycisphaerae > Sedimentisphaerales > SM23-30 > JAFGDI01. Next base: position 574 of record JAFGDI010000367.1, on the reverse strand, counting down.
ATCAGTACGACTTTGCTGGTATTGGCAGCAATGGAAAAGGCCGGCAGTTTTGTTTCTACGGCTGCTGCCCGGGAAAAGGCTCGCAGTTGGATCGCCAGTTATTGCGGTTCCATGCAGCCGCAGGATATTGCCCGTGCCGTTTATAGTCGCTACGATAACGATAAGACCTTTTCAGCTCCTATAATGACTGTTTGTGCCCTGGCCGGTCTTTTGGGTGATGACAGCTATGCCTGGCAATATGTCAGCAGCCTGCCTTTTGAACTGAGTGTTCTGTCTCAGCGTTTTTATGGTTATATTGGTTTTCCTGTGGTTAGTTATGCCCTCCCGGCTTTGATCGCTATCGGTCAGGTGGTGCATCATTTTAATCCATCAGCTAATCCGATAATATATTCGGTCAGAAATGCGGCGGTAAAGCCTTCTCTGGCGAAATTGGCTAAAATACAGCCGGAGAATGGCGGTTTTCTCGAAGCATCGCCGCTGACGGCTTTTGTAGCGATTTCGCTGGCGGCTAAAGGGCTTTCCGGGCATCGGGTTACGCAAAGATGTCTGTCATTTCTGCAAGTTTCGCAGCGTT
>JAFGDI010000366.1 GCA_016932145.1 Sedimentisphaerales bacterium | reverse complement strand
CGGCAAACTGGCCGACAGAGGATTACTCTGCACTGAACCATCAGGCCTGACCATTGCACTAACCCCACAATTCACCGACCGGGCAATGCCGATACGATGCTCTATAGCCCGATATCGACTTATGGCCAGATGCTGCATCAGCTCGGCGGTTGGCTCGATCTTACCTGAGCGCTCATTTACAAACCAGCCATCATTACTTATATTGAGCATAAAGTCGGTATTATCCCAGTTGGCCAGATGACTGGCCGCTACCGGGGTAACATCTTCATAACAGATCGCCACAGTAAAGGAATATTCACTGCCATCTGCCGCGGCAATACTGAATTTCACCGGCTTAACTCCGGCATTAATACTGTAATCATAGCCATAAGGCGTAAACTTCAGCAGCAGTTGATTAAGCCAGGGGAAACTCTCTTTAAATGGTACATACTCGCCAAAAGGCACTCGGTGCATCTTATCATATCGCAAGCCGCTGCGCGAACCATCAGGGTTATACATTATTGCCGAATTGGTTCGGCCATTATTCACCAGCTCACTCTTATCAGCATTGAACCCCAAAAGCACGCCGGGCGTACCGATCAGCAAGGACACATTGTACTGAGCTGCCAGCAAGGACAATTCCCGGTCTGTTGCCAGTGAGTCGTCTATGTCTGACTGAAATTCACTGACGAACATCTCCTTCTCGGCTGCCAGTGCCAGAAATTCATCGTTGATCGCATTAAGGACCATAGTCTCCGGCCAGACTACCAGCTCTGGCTTAACCGCTCCGGCACAGGCCTGATGGGTCAGGGCAATATGCCGGTCAATTATCTCCTGAATACTGCTGCCGCCGGACTCCTTGACATACTGTGGTATCGCTTCCTGAATAACCGCCACCACTGGCCCGGCAGTCATAGTCTGCTGCGATTCCTGATTGCGATAAATGCCATAACAATAGACACTGATATATACTACCAGCAACAGAAAAAACCTTGCCAGTAAAAGATTAACCCGCTTATCAGTGCCGGGCTTATATCGAAACTGGGAACGCAATAGCAGATCTGCAATAAAGCCATTGACCATAACTGCCAGAAAGGTTATACCATAAGCACCGCTGATATCAGCTATCTGCACAAGATTACTATGATCAATGAGTGTATGAGAGATAAACAGCCAGGGGAACCCGGTCATTACCGTACCACGCAAATACTCCTGGGCAACCCACACCAACGGCAAAGCCAGCATGAACCACCAGCTGGTAACAACATAAACCCGACGCAGGATAAAACCCGAAAGGACAAAGTATAAAGAAAGATATACCGATAGTCCCGCCATACCCGCCGCCGTTACATTAGCCAACCACAAAAGGCTTACTATAAAATATGCCGTACCGCAAACCAGATTGACCATTGCCGACTGTATATATCGCTCATTGCGAACCGTAGCTATCAGCCAGGGAACCAAAGCAAACCAACTGCACAGGCTCCAGCCCAGCGGCTCCTGACTGCTCCAGAGCAAGGCCATACTCAGCAGCGGTAAAATACAGGCTCGTAAAAATGAACTCCGCCCCTGCTCTGGCTTAACTTGATTGTCTGATAGTGTCTGGGTCATATATTCCTCTGGTCTGACAAGAAAGTCTGGTTTTCTAAGCGTTTTCTGAAACCGTATCAGCCGGCGGAATAGCTCCCTCTGTCGGCAGGACTATCTCCAGCGTCTTGAATATCTGGTCCAGATCGCACTGAAGCCTGTCGGCGAACGGCTGGTAATTATCAACCATCGGGCAGGTCAGACGAATATGCAAAGCTACCTCATCTTTAACCCCGATAATATCCCAGATAATATAATCATGATCCGGGCCTTTACCCTGCCACTTGACCAGCCAGTAATTATCATTCACCCGCTCTGAAGCGAGCATAACATTGCCGCTTTCCGGCGTGAACTCCTTGCCGAATAAGACATAGTCCTTGTACATATCCAGCTCCATTCTGGCATCGCAGCCCTGAGCCTTAAAAAAGGCCTGAGCATCATTTTGAGCCGATGGCTGCTCACTGGCCAGAACAGTATAAATAAGAACATGAACTGTTCCGATAGTTTCTCTTATCTTGACCCAGTTTTGGGGCAGGTCGGTCTTAACCCGCATATTACCAAAACTGACACTGACCACTTGATCATCGGTATAAGCCGGGCACTTACCTGCTGAGCCGCACCCTGCAACCAAAAGCATTAAAGAAATCGTCACCGATATAAATTTGATTATCTTCATATTCCTTTTCCCTCATATTGCTTCCTAATTGCCCCGGCTCCCTGACTTCCTGACTCAATGGCAGTTTGGTTCCGCTTGCAATCTGGGCAGTCCAATTGCGAAGCAAGTTGCTTCACAATTATATCTCCTTTACAATAAAAGAGATACAAATTCCTCATATATTCCAGATTCCGCTTAGACAGGCCTTTCATTTCCGGGAATTCTGCCATAAGGTCTTTGCTTAACTGCTGTAAAAAGCCACTTCCCCACGCTGCCTGCTCCTGCTTGCGGGCAATATCCTCACCCAGCGACCAGTAAAACTCTACCAGAGCTGAATTGACCGCTACGGCTGCTTTGATCTGGGCATTCCGGATCCGCTGCTTAATATCAATGAGCCACTGGCGATATTGTTTGTCAGATGTCATTTCATTTAGACTCATAATACCTTCCCCATATTCAGTATCTCAACATCGAAATAGTCGGGCTTATTTTGTCAGGCTCGCTACCAGTGAATCGACCAGATCACGCACCTGCGGGTCGTGGTCACAGAGATTATCAATGTTCCGGCAGGAATGCATTACCGTGGTATGATCACGACCACCGAAATGGCCGCCAATCTCTTCCAGACTATGACGGGTCAGCTCACGCGCCAGGTACATACATATCTGACGCGGGTAAGCTATACTGCGGCTGCGCCGCTTGCCCTGTAAGTCACTGAGCTTGACATTGAAATGACTGGTAATAGCATCAATGATCTGCGAGATAGTTACCTGCGAGTGACGAGGGATAGACTCTACCCCTAATGCCTGACGCGCCAGTTCCATTGTGATCTTACCATCGCCCAGCATGGCATAGCCATAAACCTTGGTCAAAGCACCTTCCAGCTCACGAGTATTACTGGTGATCCGCTCGGCTATAAAGCTGATAACATCTTCCGGAGGATTAATGCCACGCAGAGCCGCCTTATTATATAAGATAGCCATTCTCGTTTCAAAAGCAGGATTATCAATTCGAGTAACCAAACCCTGATTAAACCGACTGATCAGGCGATCTTCCAGCTTGGGTATCTCTGAGGGCGGACTATCTGCGGAAATTATTATCTGCTTGCGACTCTGATACAAACTGTTAAAGGTATGGAAAAACTCTTCCTGCGACTGCTCCTTTTCGGTCAGGAACTGTATATCGTCAATTACCAGCACATCAACATAGCGATATTTATAACGGAAATCATACAGATCGCCCTGACGCAAGGCACGCACGAAATCATTTACAAAAGTCTCGCAGGTCAGATACAATATCTTCGAGGCCGGGTTGCGCTTCTTCAATGCCTGACAGGCAGCCTGCATAATATGGGTCTTACCCAGACCTACAGAGCCATGAATAAATAATGGATTATAAGTCTCGCCCGGCGACTCACTCACCGCCACACAGGCGGCATGGGCCAGACGATTACTGGGACCTACTACAAAATTATCAAAGGTATAATCCGGATTGAAATAGGTTATCTCACTGGCGTCAAGCACTACCGCCTGCTCGCTGGTCTGGCGACGGTCGGCATCAGTCCTTTCGCCCGGCATCGCATACTCGATCGTGACAAAATGACCCGTTATACGCTGGGCAGCACTGGTCAGGCCACCGCTGCAACGCAAACTGAGATACTGACGCCAAGACTCTTCGGCTACTCCTATGCGCAAGATACCGCCATCAAGGCTCAATGGCTCTAACTGCTCAAACCAATGACGCCAGAGTGCATTATATTCCTGCTGAAAAGTACGCAGGATCTTGTCCCATATATTTGTTAATACTTCACCCAAAGGGGTAGTCCTTTATGTTTTGTAGAGATGCATAATCATGCGTCTCATTTTAGGGCAAACATCCATTGTTTTGGCTGGAATATTTATAAAATATGCTTAACCTTATTCATGCCCGGCTTGAATATTCCAAGACGCATAACCATGCGTCTCTATATCATTCAAATAACTTCTTCTGAAACCGATCCTGAGAATAACGAGTTACTATCTCATCTACCGAGATCGGATATTTACCCGACCAGCAGGCGTTACAATAATGGTCAGCCGGTTTACTTACGCAACTGAGCATTCCCTCTAAGGAAATATAATGCAGTGAATCTATACCCAGATATTTGGCAATCTCTTCCACCGAACGCTCATTAGCGATAAGTTCTTTCTTACTGGGGAAATCTATACCATAAAAACATGGATTCTTTATCGGCGGTGAAGCCACTCGCAGATGGATCTCCTTAGCACCGGCACGACGCAGGGCACTCATCTTGCCGCGAGTTGTTGTACCGCGTACTATCGAATCTTCTATTACTATTACCCGCTTACCTTCTACTACCTCGCGAATAACATTGAGCTTCATCTTTACCGCCAGGTCACGCATCGGCTGCTCTGGCTCAATAAAACTGCGACCGGCATAATGACTCACCGTAAAGCCGCGATCGTATGGTATGCCGCTTTCCTGGGCATAACCCTGAGCGGCACATGTTGCACAATTGGGCACTGGCACAACTATATCGGCATCAACTCCAGCCTCACGCGCTAACTGGCGACCCATTGCCAGACGAACATTATGCACATTCTCGCCAAAGACCATACTCGAAGGATTTGCAAAATATACCTGCTCAAAGATACAATGCGCCGGCTTGACTGTTCCGGGCTGCTCATAATAGCGACTATGCAATCCGTTTTTATCTATGGTAACTATCTCGCCGGGCTCTACCTCACGCACCAGCTCAGCATCTACTATATCAAGGGCACAAGTCTCAGATGCAATTATATAACCGCCATTGGCAAATCTGCCTATACATAACGGCCTTATACCTCTGGCATCGCGGGCCGCCTCGATCTTTTCAGGGGTCAATAATAACAGACAAAACGAACCCTGCAAATGACGACAGACATGAGCAAATGTGTCTGGCTTGGAAATATGCGTCGGCTTGGCCAGCAAATGAATTATCACCTCGGTATCGCTTGTACCTTTGAATATATGACCATGAGCTTCATACTCATCACGCAACAACATGGCATTTACCAGATTGCCATTATGCGCCAGGGCCATCTGACCAAGCGAATATTCAACTAACATCGGCTGGGCATTGGCTATATTGCTCGAACCGGCCGTCGAATAACGAACATGACCGATCGCTGTATCACCCCAGGTTGTCATCTTCTGCTGCTGCTCTTTGGGAAAAACATCTGAGACCAGACCCATTCCCACATGACCGCGAATATCCTCGCCATTACTTACTGCTATTCCCGCTGACTCCTGACCGCGGTGCTGCAATGCATGCATTGCCAGCACACAAAGATCTGTAGCATTGGGATGACCGTATATGCCTACCACCCCGCAGTTTTCTTTTTTATCCGGTCCGCTTATCACCACGCCATGGTCGGCGGCGGCTGACTGGTCACTATGTTCGTGCATTTATTCCTCTTGCTGTATCGAAAGAGTTGTAGGTTATTTCTTAACTCTTTTATCTCACTATTGTTACATAAAGTTAAGCATGACAGCATCACTACTTGCCAAGTGCGACATTTTAAAGGGAAATACCCGCCAAGTCAAGATATCCTTATTATTGCATATTCGCTTTACCGCTTCTCTGGCAACAATAAACACTACAAACCTTACTATCAGTACAACTGGCAAAAAATCATCTGGCTTGTTCTTTTTGTCCAAAATGATTAAATATCAGACGGATAATCAATACCACAAACACCAGCAAAACCCCAAGCCAGATACCCCAGTTAAATGAACCCGTAGCGTCTGCTATCGCTCCGCCAATTACTGGGCCTACCAGACCAGCCAGACCATAACCCAAAAAACAGATCGGGTACAAACCAGGAAAAAACTCAGTACCATATCGCTGCACAATACAGGAAGCATAGACCACAAAACAACCGCCAAAACCCATGCCCGCTGCCGTGGTCATAACCAGCAATAAACCACTGGAACTCTGACTGACGGTCAGAGGCAATAAGGACAGAGCCAGCCACAGTGAAGATATTATTAAAATCTTACTACTACCGTACTTATCGGCAAATTGACCCCACAATATACGCCCCAGGGAATTACCCAGGGCAAAGGTCGATATACCCAGAGTCGCAACCATATTATTAAAACCCATATTGTGGATCAGTGGGTGCAGATTGGCTATAGTCAAAAGACCGGCGAAAGTACCGGCGAACATACCCAGAAACAACAGCCAAAATGCCTTCGTTGCCAGATATGGCTTGAGCGACATATTTTTCACAACTGAAGATGGACAACTGACTACATGCTCTGGCTCACTCAAAAACAAACTGGCAATTAAAGCCACACCACCCAACCCCAGCCCTAATACCCTGAATGACATAAGAACATCACCGTCATGCATGTCCAGCATATATTCCACCAGACTGCTCAATACAATAGCACCGCCGCCAAAACCCGCTACTGCTACACCCGTTACCAAACCCTTATTGTCCGGAAACCATTTCATACCAACTGTTAACGGACATACATAACCAGCACCTATACCCATTCCCGTTATAAGCCCTATACCTGTCAATATAACAGGATAGCTGCCACCTGAATATGAAGCCACTAAATAACCCAGAGAAAATAACACTGAACCTACAGCAGCTACAGGTCGGGCGCCGTAACGACCCAACAATCGACCCGCAGGGATCATCACCACTGTAAATGTGGCTATGGTAACACCAAAAATTAAACTACACTCGCTACTACTTAATCCATGATCATTTTTCAAAAAAGGAACAAAGGCACTCCAGGCATAAACACTACCCAATACCATCTGTAAGATCACGCCGGCCGCCAGAACGATCCATTTCTGCATACAAAACTCTCTCCAATAACCATTTTTCTGGCACTACCACCATAGATAGCACATCTCAGGCCCATGCCCCATACATTGGCCAATTATGCCGGGATTATAGCCAATATCTCCCGAAAATAAAGTATTATAAGACCATAATCTGAGATTGTGCTTTCACAAATGCATATCTGCAAACCATCCTACTAGCAACAAAGGTATAAATATACTACCACACAATAATAAACAGCCCTGTTTTTGACAAAATTACTACACACAGGTATTTTGCTGGCCTGGAACATTTTTGCAGTATATTATCTTAATTAATGATAGCTCAAAACAGCAGACATTATGATAGCCTTAAAAGCTGGCTTTACGGCAGTGGTTATTTTTATGCAAATCGGAACTACAACTTGAAATTTACATAGATTTAGTGTAATATATATATATGATAACCAGGGACATACAATCAGAACTCATACAAAGTGCCAAAGAATACCCTGCCATTACCATCCTGGGCCCCAGACAATCGGGGAAAACCACTCTGGCACAAATGACATTCCCCCAACTGGGATACTGCTCTCTGGAAGACCCTGACATTCGCTATCAGGCAAATAAAGATCCACGCGGCCTGCTGGCAAGCTACCCGCAAGGCTTAATCCTTGATGAGATACAGCGTGTGCCGGAGTTACTGAGCTATCTACAGGGCATAATCGATGCCCAGCCAACGCCCGGCAGATTCATCCTGACCGGCAGTCATCAGCCGCAGATACATCAAGCTATCAGCCAGTCTCTGGCCGGTAGAACAGCAGTACTGGAGCTGTTACCATTTTCCCTTTCCGAACTAAGCCAATATAATAAAAAAGCTCTTAGTACATATGAACTTATCATCAACGGCTTCTACCCACGCCTGCACGATAACTCACTCAGACCTGGCAGATTTTACGCATCATACATGGCGACCTATATCGAAAGGGATGTCCGCGCCCTGATAAACATTAAAGACTTGAGTCAATTCAACGCTTTTTTACGCTTATTAGCCGGTCGAATTGGACAATTGATCAACTATTCCTCTCTGGCAAACGATATTGGCATAAGTTCTACCACTGTAAAAAACTGGGTCTCTGCACTGAAGGCATCATATATAATCTTTGAACTGCCACCATATTTTAAAAATATCAGAAAGCGGCTGGTTAAGTCTCCTAAACTATACTTTACCGATGTCGGCCTAGCCTCATGGTTACTTGGACTGGAAACACCTCAGCAGGCCCAACGCGACCCACTCAGAGGCTCTCTTTACGAAAATATGCTGATATTGGAAGCTGTAAAACAACTTACCAATTACGGCTCGCGGCCATTACTTTTCTTTTACCGAGATTCTAACGGCAATGAAACTGACCTGATAATTAGCCATAGCCGAGATTTTACCGCCGTTGAAATCAAATCAGGTCAGACTTTCCAGCCAGAATTTACATCCGGCATAAAACATTTTGCCGAAATACTTTCGCCAGATGATACCCTGACAAAAATGGTCTGGTACGACGGACAACAGAAAACGACATACCAGGGAACAACAATCCTGAACCCGCTCTTGCACGGACTAAACCTCAATGCAAACTAAACATTCATAAGCTATAGATATAGTTTATACTGGTCTGGGCCTGATTTTCTGGATATTATCTTAATTAATGATAGCTCAAAACAGCAGACATTATGAATTAGCCTTTGAAAGCTGGCTTTACGGCAGTGAACTGCCTTTTGTCCCTTTATCACAGGTCAGGCAGGCGATAATGCACGGCCAGAAGCTCAAGAGCTTTGATTATATTGTTCACCCGGACCATGGCGATGCTCTGCTGGTAGAGATTAAAGGCCGAAAACTCAAAACTGCCGACTTTATCGCTCATCGTCCCGGCGAAAACTGGGTTACTCACCCCGATGTCGATTCCATGCTCAAATGGCAGCAAATATTCGGACCGGGCCATAGTGCTGTATTTGTCTTTGTCTATTGGTTATTCGATTATGAAACTCAGGTTCCAAATACAAACCCAGAGCTATTTGAACATATGGAGCGACATTATTGGTTTAATATGATATATGTTAATGACTATCAATCAGTTATGAAAACAAGAAGCACACGCTGGCATACAGTTGACCTGCCTGCGGCCAAATTTCGCCTGCTGGTAAAAGAACTAGGAGCATACATCTGAGATGGACGATATTAAATATGTAATAACCTTACAATGCCATATAGTTAAAGAACGCTGTAGCGGCTACTTATGCGAAGAGGCATTTCATTTGCGTCAAGGGGGGTTCGCTCATTACCCAAAGGAAGCCGATATCCGCTTTTTGAGTATAACCTGCGGCGGCTGCTGCGGGCGGGCCAGTTTGCGTAAACTGTCTAATGCCCTTAAACTGCTCAAAAAACGGGCGGGCATAGAAGCCGACCAGGTTGCATTACACTTTTCCAGTTGTATCTGCCGGGAAAGTTTTCATGGGCCTAAATGCCCACACTATGACTACCTGAAAGAGCTGGTATCAAGAAAGAATGTTAAGTGCTTTGAAGGCAGCAGGATAAGCAATACCACCCAGTCACGACTCGACGAAAATGGTCATTGGTCAAAAGAGTAATAGCCATCTGGGAACGCTGAACCCCAGCTTAGTAAAAGAAGAACAAATATGATAAGAAGGCGTATAATTTACAGTGGCAGAGTACAGGGCGTTGGCTTCCGCTTCACCGCAGTGCGGGTAGCGGCCAACCACGATGTCTGTGGCTTTGTCAGAAATTTACCCGGCGGCCAGGTAGAAGTCGAGATCGAGGGCAAAAAAGCCGAGATACAGAACTTCTGCGACGAACTGGCCGATATGATGAGCGGTAATATCAGGGAAGTAAATTTCCAGGATATTCCCGTAGGCGGTAAATACCACCGCTTTGAAATAAGATATTAAAGCAAAGAAGCAATATTAAACAAGAAAGGCAATAATATATATGAGTAGCTTTATGAATAATTTAAAAACCGCGATGCTTATGGCCGCCCTGATGGCACTGTTTGTCATTGTCGGCCAGCGATTCTTTGGCCAGCATGGCATGATAATCG
>JAFGDI010000365.1 GCA_016932145.1 Sedimentisphaerales bacterium | reverse complement strand
ATAAACAGGCAGGCTCCAAAAGCAAACACAAGCTCACATAGCAAACAGTTTTATAGTTAACTGATTGCCAGATAAAATTTTAATCAGTATAATTTTAGGTCAACATTTGACTAAGTCAAGCATATCTTTTACGATATATGCTACTGACGGGCTCCGACAGAAATAACGATCAGTTTCAGACAGGAAATAAAATGACCAGGACCAATATCGCAAAGCTAAAGAAAATGAAAAGCCAGGGCCAGAAAATAGCCATGCTGACCTGCTATGACTATTCAACGGCCATACTGCTCAAGCAGGCGGGCATTGATGCTATTTTGGTCGGCGATTCTCTGGCACAGGTAATGCTCGGCTATGACAATACGCTTCCAGTTGACATGGAAACGATGCTAACATTTACCAAGGCAGTCCGCCGGGGTGCTCCAGGTGTGTTTTTATTAGGCGATATGCCCTTTATGAGCTATCAGGCCTCAGATCGTGACGCAGTGATAAATGCCGGTCGATTCATGGCCGAGGCCGGCTGCGATGCAGTAAAGCTGGAAGTTACCGGAAAACATGCCCATACGGTAGAAAAGATCTGCGATGCCGGCATACCGGTTATAGCACACCTTGGCTTCCTCCCGCAAACAATAGCCAGTGTTGAAAAGATAGTAGAGACCAGAGAAGTGGCCCCCGCCCTGAAACTGATAGATGACTGCCGGACAATGATAAATGCCGGCGTTTCCGGTTTGCTGCTCGAATGCGTGACCGCCGAAGTTGCCGCTGAGATTACCGCCATGACCGACCTGCCGGTAATAAGCTGCGGCAGCGGCCCCAATTGCGACGGTCAGGTTCTGGTCCTGCATGAAATACTCGATCTGCCCGGTGCCCTGAACCCTGTTTTCAGCAAAAAATACGCCAACATAGGCGAAGCGATCAAAAATGCAGCCTCAGCCTATGTGAAAGAGATAAGCGAACAAAAATTCCCGGGAACCGAAAACTGCTATCACATCCTGGACAAGAAATTCGAGCAGATCAAAAAGAGCCTGTAAAAAGCACTTCAGTTGTAACCAACAAACCTGGTCCAGACAAAAACCTACTCTGCTATTTCTTCATCGTGGACCAGTTCTCGTTTTACCCTGTTGCCAATGGCGATGAATACTTCATAGGGTATAGTATCAGCTATCTTTGCCAGATTTTCAGCACTGCACGGGCTGGTCTTATCATCATCAATAACCGTAACGGCCATGCCTTCACTGGCCTGGGGCACTCTGGAGAGATCTAATACCGTAAGGTCCATACTGACCTTTCCAATTACCGGGGCATCAAAGCCATTACAGCGCAGAACCGCCTTATTGGAAAAAGCCCGGAAAAAGCCATCGGCATAACCGACAGGAATAACCCCTATGGTCATATCATGCGGTGCCGTAAAAGAACAGCCATAACCAACAGCTCTGCCGGCAGCTATCTTTCGAGTGAGAACAACCGGAGCTATAACCTTAAGCACCGGCTTGAGATCAAGCTGCTGATCCAGCTCACCTGGCACACTGGCATAACCATACAAACCCAATCCGCATCTTATCATATCATAACGAGCCTGCGGCATAGCAATAGAACCGGCCGTATTACAAAAGTGCTTTATCACAGATCGATAATCTGTCCATTCAGCAGTACTTTTTAATACCTGCTGATATATCTTCAACTGCTCATCAGCATAACTGGCATCATCATCTGCTGTTGCCATATGACTGTAAATACCCGCGAGCTTGACATACCTGCTTTCTGATAATGCCTCAGCCATATAAACGGCATCAGAAGCATTACAACCCAGACGGGTCATGCCGGTGTCAACTTTCAAATGAACACGCAACCTGGTCGGATTATCAGCATTATAAGATTCACTGAGAATATCAGAGACATAATTCAAAGCATCTTCAGTACATACACTACAGTGAAATTGACGGGCCTTAGCCAGACGAATAAGCTCTCGATCAATACCATCATAGAGCGGACAGGTAACCAGAACACTACGGCCACCAGTAAGATGATGTATCTGCTCAGCCTCTTCGATCGTCGAAACCATAAAGCTATTAGCCAGATCTACTCCCAGATTGGAAACCGCCAGCCTGGCATCATGGCCATAGGCATTAGCCTTAACCACAGCACAAAGTCTGGTCTTGAAACCACACATTTTTTTTAGCTGGAAAGCATTATGACGCAAATTGTCAGCATTTATCCGGGCAATAACCGTCTTTAGCGACTTGCCACGCATTCGCAAAGGTCCAAAATCATAAACCTTCGCCAATCTCTGATCTGAAACAGGAGCCTGCCTGCTCTGTAATATTCCTCGTATTCTTCTCAAGATACGCCTGCAATCCTTCAAAGGCCGAAAATCAAAATTAACCGGCACATAGTGTCTCAAATCCAGACTGCTTCGTCAAGTAAAATCGACCATAGTCACCGTCTCAGACATGGTAAGTTCGGTAGAGTTAACCGTTTCGGTAACCTGTAGCGACCAGACCAACAATAATTACCCGCCCAGGTCTCCAGGTTGGTTTCTTAGCATTGAATAATCAAACCTGATAACAAACTGCCGGTTTTAAAACACAACAGGCCCGGGGTGTCCGGGCCTGTTCATTGTTGTTGGGGCATGCGGTGTCAATACGCCGTTTTCCGCGATGCTCCAGTGGCTTATAGCGCCACTTCATTTAGGTGCCGCACCCTATAGGTGCAGTCGAAAATAACCGGGTCTGAAACGACCCTGGTAATAGAATTGTCTTATTTATAAGAGCTTTATTATGGCTTATTATATTTTCAAAAGAGCTTATTCGTCTTGTAGTTATGATCAGTTCTTATCATCTACAACTTCAGTATAACACATAAAAAATGACAGAGCAAATTACTAAGCAGATTTTCTGCAAATAATAATAGCCGTAAATCAGCACTTCCTGTAAACAACTGACAATAAACTACTTACACCCGACTTGTTAATAATTGTTTTTTCCAATATAATGAGCAGGTGATAATACGAGTTAAAAACCATGTTATTATCGGTCCTGCCAGAAACGACTAAAAATAAGATTTTACAAATATGCCTGTTAAATTGTTAGTAACGGGCATAAAAGAGCTGAAAACATAAAACAATAAAGTACATTTAAGACTTAAACGGAAAGAACTATGTCCGACAAGATCATATTAGGAATAGAAAGCAGTTGCGACGAAACCGCAGCAGCAGTTGTTGCCAATGGGCATCAGGTATTAAGCAGTGTACTTAATTCACAGGTTAAGCTGCATGAAAAATACGGCGGTGTTGTCCCTGAAATTGCAGCCAGAGCTCATATCGAATGCATCATACCCCTGATCAAAGAGGCTATAGCCAAAGCCGGCATAGAGCCAGAAAGACTTGACGCAATAGCAGTCGCCAACTGTCCGGGACTTACCCCTGCCCTGCTCATAGGTGTAACAGCGGCCAAAAGTCTGGCCTGGGCCTGGGAGAAACCCCTGATAGCAGTAAATCACATTCATTGCCATCTGCACTCTGTAATGCTCGATGAAAGTGCTGAGTGTTTCCCGGCAGTAGCTCTGGTAGTCTCCGGCGGTCACACCAGCTTATACGACTGCAAAAGCCCTATGGAAATGGAATTATTAGGCCAGACCATAGACGATGCCGCAGGTGAAGCCTTTGATAAAGCTGCTGCTATTCTTAAATTGCCTTATCCTGGTGGCCCTTCAATACAAAAAGCTGCGGAAAATGGTAATCCCAAAGCTGTCAGATTCCCACGCACTATGCTGGGGCCTGATTCTCTTGATTTCTCATTCAGCGGCATAAAGACCTCTGTCTTATACCACTGTAAAGGACAGAATATGCTCGGCGAAAATAATGCCGAACAAATGAGTCAACAGGAAATAGCCGATATTGCCGCCAGTTTTCAGGAGGCAGTTGTTGAAGTTTTGGTCAAAAAGACGATCAGAGCCGCAAAACTTACCGGCCACAAATATGTTTTGCTTGGCGGCGGTGTTGCCGCTAATTCAGTATTAAGAGATCGACTGGACCAGGTATGTTGTTCCAATAAGCTCAAGCTGGTAGTATCTCAGAAGAAATATTGCACTGACAATGCCGCTATGGTAGCTGGTCTGGCTTATTATAAATTACAAGCTGGTCTGACCAGTGACTTTTCTCTTGAACCTGTGTCAACCCAGAGAAAAAAACATAAATAAATGACACAATAATACAATTTCAAGAAATAGAAATACAATACCCTT
>JAFGDI010000364.1 GCA_016932145.1 Sedimentisphaerales bacterium | reverse complement strand
GACGCTTCTCGGCAACAGCTATAGCTCTCATAGCAGCAGCAACATCTTTGAAACCTTCTGCTTCTGCTACCTTGGCATAATCCGGGTACATAACAGTATATTCGTGCTTCTCGCCCATAGCAGCATCTTCCAGATTGGCAGCAGTATCACCAATAACGCCTGCCGGAAATGTTGCCGTTATCTCAACATCGCCGCCTTCGAGGAACTTATACAAACGCTTGGCATGTTCCTTTTCCTGACCTGCTGTCTCTTCAAATATGGCAGAAATCTGAACAAAACCTTCTTTTTTTGCTACACTGGCAAAATAAGTGTACTTATTACGAGCCTGAGACTCACCACAAAAAGCGGTAAGAATGTTCTTCTCTGTCTGCGAACCCTTCAAACGACCAGCCTTAGTTGCAGGGGCCTTTTCAGTTTTCACTTCTTTAACTTTCTTGGCTGCTTTAGCTACTTTTTTAGCCATAAATATATCTCCATTGATAAAAGTTTTAATATTATATCTGGTTACTTCAACTAATCTCGTATATTTAATCTATATACTTTAATTAATGCTTACAATATCGCATGTTATACCCTGTTTTGTCAACCTTAAATATCTAAGCCTGCCCTAAGCAAACAGTTTCAGGCCAGTTGGTCATGAGCTGCTTTAAGCAGCTTGTGCAATATTACCGCATATTTCCCCTGCTTGCCATCGGCTATTACTTTATCATCAACTTTAACTACTGACTTAACCTCTGTCGCTGTACCAGACAAAAGCACTTCGTCAGCTTTTAACAAATCCACAAGGCTAAAGCTCTCCTGCCGAACCTCAAGGCCAACTTGCGGGGCCCATTCCAATATCAATGAGCGAGTAACACCCGGCAATATATTCGCCGCCAGAGGAGGGGCAAAAAGCGTATTTCCTTTTATCATCATTACCGATGAACTGGTCGCCTCTGTCACAATGCCATCACCATCAACCAAAATAGCCTCATAAGCTCCGGCCTTACTGGCTGCATGACGGGCCTGAACATTGGCCAGCAAGTTCAGCGATTTTATATGACACTGCTTCCAACGCATGTCCGGCTGAGTAATAGCCGCAACCTCCGTCGAACCAGTACCCTTAAATTCCTTTATCGTCAGTAAAAAGCGTGACTTTATACCATCTGTCCAGCTATGCTTACGCTGCTCCTGACCACGACTGATCTGGAAATAGACCATTGCCTCTTGCAAGCCGGAAGTAGTAATAGCCCGGTTCACACGCTCTTTTATAACATTCAGGTCGGTAGTCTCCAGCATCTCCATAGACTTAAGCGAATTTTCCAGACGCTTGAAATGACGGTCAGCAGCAAATATCTTGCCATGACAGACACGCAATGCCTCATACACGCCATCACCGAAATACACACTGCGATCGTGAATACTGATCATGGCATCGTCCATCGGAGTTATCTTATCATCGATCATAGCCAGTTCGCACGGGCCATAAGCAAAAGGCAGACACTTGCGTCTTACCGCAGTTGTAATACCTGTCAATTCCTCATGCAAAACGCTATTTGTGGCGACTATTTCACCATATTCACCAGCCAGAGCCCGGCCCTGGAAATCGGTTACCTTACCGCCCGCTTCCGTGAGAATGAGTATGCCCGCAGCCACATCATAAACATGCAGGTTAAGCTCCCAGAAGCCATCGAGTCTGCCACATGCGACAAAACACAGATCAGCCGCCGCCGAACCGAACCGCCGCAAATCCTGAATCTTCGGCAAAATAGCCTGCAAATACGGCAAATTATTATGCTCCTCATTGGTCCGCATACAGGCAAAACCTGTCGCCAGCATAGCATAACCAAAATCGGTGCAGGCCGATACCTTTATCGGCTTACCATTCAGCGTGGCCCCCTTGCCCAGTTCAGCCTCAAACAGCTCATTTTGTGCCGGGATGTTTACCGCCGCCAGAATGGTAGTCCCAGCCTTTTCCAAAGCGATAGACACTGAAAATATCGGATGACCATAGACAAATGAACCCGTGCCATCTATCGGGTCGATCACCCAGCGATATTCATTACCGCTATGCGCCCCGCTTTCCTCACCAAATATAGAATGGGCCGGATATGCCTTCTTGATCTCACCCACCAGATACTTCTCAACCGCAATATCAGCCTGTGTCACCAGATCCTTCTTACTCTTATGATCAACCTGCAGCGACCCCAGCTTAGAGCGATATTCCATAGCCAGTTTCCCAGCCTCAACACTAATCCTATGCAAAAAATCCTTCAATTTTCGTCCGTCCTTGTATAAATTATATAAAATCACAATGAAAACAGCCGTTTCCATCAGACCTGAGATTATAAATCCGAACCCACCCGGCTACAAACATTATTTTCCGGGAATAATCACTCTGAATATATCAATTAGGTAATCCAGCCATTCCCCCACCAACAACACATCCTTGTAAATTGTAAACTGTACATTGCAATTTACAAGGTAAATCAGCACTGCCACCAAATACAATTCACCTTGACTAAATATTACATCTTTGGATAATTACAACACTAATCATCAGTTAACAGTATTTCACTAGAAAATATGAGGTCATATATGAGGATTTTAGTTTCATGGATTGGACATACCGACTTAAAAGCAACCCTGGGTGACTTGCCTTTGGGGAAAGCTGATAAAATTAAAGCTATGTTTTCTCCATCAGTACAAATACCTAAAGATGGCGGACCGATCAAAACTCTGATAAGTCAGGAAAAGTATGACCGTATATACTTTATCAGCAGTAATGACAAGGCAGTCACTAGCATATATACAAACTGGCTGGGAGTTAATAATGTAAAAACAACTCTTGTAAAACTGGATGATCCAACAGATTACAGTGAGATTTACACTGTATCCAGTAGCTTTCTTGAAAGTATATTTAATGAATTGGGAGGGAAGGTCAGGGAACTGTCAATTTTGCTTAGCCCTGGTACTCCAGCTATGGCGGCGGTATGGGTATTGCTTGGCAAGACAAAATATAAAGCCACTTTCTGGCAAACATGGAACGGAAAGGCAAAAAAAGAAAAGATACCCTTTGACATATCGCTGGATGTTGTGCCGGAACTATTGAGCAGCTCAGATAATATTTTTCACCGTCTGGCAGAAGTTAATCCAGAAGATGTCAGAGGTTTTGAAGGTATTGTCGGCAATACCAAGGCCATAAGAATAGCCGTTGGCAGAGCACAAAAAGCTGCGGTTCGTGATGTAGCGGTACTGTTGACTGGTGAGAGTGGAACAGGAAAAGAGATGTTTGCCAGGGCAATACATAAAGCAAGCAAAAGACATGAAAAACCTTTTATTGCACTTAATTGTGCCGCAATACCATCAGAATTATTGGAATCTGAGTTGTTTGGACATAAAAAAGGTGCTTTTACCGGAGCAGATAAAGACAATGAAGGTGCTTTCAAAAGAGCTGATGGTGGAATATTATTCCTTGATGAGATAGGAGAATGTGATTACAAGATACAAGCCAAACTTTTAAGGGTTTTGCAACCACAGCCCGATAGAAGCCTTTGTTATCGTGAGTTTTATCCTGTTGGAGCATCGAAGCTTGAAACCGCAGATGTAAGAGTAGTTGCCGCAACAAACAGAAATCTGCTTGATATGGTAGAAAAAAATCTGTTTCGGGAAGATTTGTTCTATCGACTGGCGATAATAACTGTAAAAATACCGCCACTTCGAGAAAGGAAGAATGATATATCAAAGATAGCAGAACTTCTTTTGAATAAAATCAATAATGATTTTGGCAATGACGACAGTGAATATGAGCATAAAAAGTTTTCTTCAAGTACAAATATTTTTATGGCAAAACACACCTGGCCTGGTAATGTACGAGAATTGCATAATACAATATTACAAGCCGTGGTTATGTCAGACAAAAATATTATTATGCCAGAAGATATAAAAGCTTCGTTGACAGAATACTCGGGCAATAGCGATAAAGACCTGCTGGGACTTGAACTGGGCGATGGATTCAGTCTGGAAAGTCACCTTAACTATATACAAAAGCATTATTTATGCCGGGCAATGCAAGAAGCCGATGGAGTTAAGACCAAAGCTGCTGAACTGCTTGGCTTAAATAGCTATCAAACACTTGATGCACAAGCCAAGCGACTTGGAATAGATTTTACCAAAAATAATTATT
>JAFGDI010000363.1 GCA_016932145.1 Sedimentisphaerales bacterium | reverse complement strand
TTGTAGTTTGAATACTGAAGATCTGCTAAATAGTGTTAGTCATTCCTCAGATGAGACTGAGTTTTATACACCGATGCCCGATGGATATATCCGGGGGCGTTGTAAGTATGTAGTTATTATGGGAACTGTTATCAGTGGCCTGGGTAAAGGCATATTTTCATCTTCGCTGGCAAAGTTGCTGCAAGATAAGGGGTTGAAGATATCGCCCGTCAAGCTGGAGGGATATCTCAATATAGATTCAGGTACCCTCAATCCATTTCGTCATGGTGAAGTGTATGTGCTTGATGATGGTATGGAATGTGATATGGATCTGGGCACCTATGAACGCATGCTCAATAAGGATCTTTCAGGAGCGAACTTTACCACTAGTGGTCAGATATTTACCAAAGTGTTAGATAAAGAGCGGCAGGGTGGTTATCTTGGTCGTGATGTGCAAATGATACCGCATGTAACTGGCGAGGTTAAATACCGTTTGCGTGAGCTGGCAGTCAATTCTCAGGCTGATGTTGTCTTTGTTGAAATTGGCGGTACAGTAGGCGATGTGGAAAATGCTTATTATATAGAGGCAATGCGTGAGTTGGCTTATGAAGAGGGGCCAAATTCAGTTTGCTTTGTTGCCCTTACCCTGGTGGTTGAACCTAAAACCCTGGGCGAGCAGAAGTCAAAAGCGGCTCAGCTTGGTATTAAAAGGCTTATGGAAATGGGGGTACAGCCTCATATTATCGCCTGTCGTGCTACTCAGCCAGTTAATGAAAAGGTTCGGCAAAAGATCGCTCAATATACTAATGTGCCGATGAGTCGTGTCTTTAGTATGCATGATTGCGAGAGTATTTATGTCATACCTCAGATGTTGCGAGACCTTGGCTATGATTTTGAAGTCTTGAAACTGTTAAGGCTTGAGCAACGAATCAATTTACAGCATGAGCGTCAGCAATGGTTGAAATGGACCGAATTTGTTGACAGACTTGATAAGGTTAAACATGAAATTACAATTGGTATTACCGGCAAATATACCGCTCTGCGAGATAGTTATGCCAGTATTATACATGCCCTGGAAAATAGTGGTACGAACCTTTATACCAAAGTCAGGATCGAATGGATAGATACCAGTGACCTTGATGATAGCAATGTGGCTGAGAAACTCAGTGGCGTACATGGTATTATCGTTCCGGGCGGTTTTGGCGCGCGTGGAGCCGAAGGTAAAATATCCTGCATAAAGTATGCCCGGGAAAATAACCTGCCTTATCTGGGTATATGTTTTGGTTTCCAGATGGCAGTTATTGAATATGCCCGTAATGTCTGTGGCCTCAATGATGCTAATAGTACAGAGGTTGACCCCAAATGTGCTAATCCGGTCATCAGTATATTGCCTGAACAAAAGGGTATAAAAGGGTTGGGTGGCAATATGAGACTTGGCGGCAGAGATGTAAGTCTGAAAAAAGATACTCTTGCCTGGCGTATGTTCGGAGGTAAGAAGTCTGTTCGCATGAGATTCCGCCACCGGCTTGAAGTTGACCCCGGTTATATCAGCACTCTGGAGAAAAGCGGACTGGTATTTTCCGGCACAGCTCCTGGAGAACCTATAATGCAGATATTGGAATTGCCTGACCATCCATTCTTTATTGGGACACAGGCTCACCCTTGTATGACCAGTGTGCCAGTCGCTCCTCAGGAGATGTTTGTTGGTCTGGTGGCAGCCGGTCGCAAACGGGCTTATCCTGATCAGGATCTCCCCGGGGCGATTGAAGCTATAGAGCTTCTCCATAAGGACCCGATCTTATACAAGAAAAAGCACGATTAAACGCTAAAAGTCAGATTTTATACTATGTGCATATTTTATTGCTGAGTATAAAATCTGACTTTTTATTTTAAATTGATAACGATATGTTAGCTCAGCGACTAAGTAAAAGTAAACATCACAGTAAGGCATCAGGGTTTAATATGACTCCGATGATCGATGTTATTTTTTTGCTGATTGTATTTTTTATGCTTATCTGTCAGTTTATCAGTCAGGACATGGAGCTGCTCAGCGTGCCGGATAATTGCCTGACAGCGTCAAATGAGCAAATAGACTCTAATAACGAAATTGAGATACGGGTTTATTCCGCCAGCGACAATGATGCTATAATTTATGCTATAGCTCAGCAGGAATTCAGTCTGAACTCACCTGGCGTAAACGGCCAACCAGAAGAGCTTATCTCCGGATTAGCTCAGAAATTAAAAGAGCTTGCCCCGGGCCTGACCGATCCGGTTATCCGCTTGCGGGGTGATGGCAGACTTTTATGTGATCAGGTAAGGCCGGCGATAAAAGCTGCCGCATTAGCCGGGTTGGCAAATGTTCGTTTCGCTGCTTTTAAAGAACAGCAAATGAAACAGAGTGCCGAAGGTCTGGATTGACAAACATCAGCCCAGTAAAAACTCCGGCATAGGCTGTAATTTACCCTCACGGTCAACATGCACCAGAGTTGTACTGCCCTCAGCTAATATTTTACCATCGGCTTTATGTCTGATGGTATAGCTATGCTCCAGACGGGCACGGTCGGCGCGAGTTACCCGGGTATGTATCTCTATTATTTCATCATAGCGGGCTGGGTATTTGAATCGGCAGTCGAGTTTGGCAACTACCAGCATAACTCCGCAGTCTTCCAGATCTTTATAGGCATAACCATTTACCCGCAGCAGTTCGGTCCTGCCTATCTCGAAATAACGGGCATAGTTACTATGATGCACAACATTCTGCCGGTCAACTTCATAGTAACGAACCTGCACCTGAGTTACGCATTCACCGATCTGACATTTTTTAAAATCTTCAATTCTCACCAGGGGTATTCTCCAGGGTTGCTTCAGGGCTTAGTTTTTGTTGTTCAAGTATCAGAATAATACCAACTATAACAGCCACCGCGGCTATGATCAGCCAAGCTGGCATCGGTTTAATAACTGATGGGTCTGTTCCTTCAAATTGTTCCAGCCAGTTGGTTAAATTCTGGGGCAGTCTTTTATGGAATATTAGTATTGGTATAGCATTATTAAAACAGTGGGCCAGCATGCTATTGAATATTGAACCTGTCCGGGAGGTAAGATAGCCCAGGGCCAGACCCAGAATAAAAGTCGGCATAAGTCGGTAAAAACTCAGGTGCATAATAGCGAATAACCCAGCAGTGATTATTACTGCCGGCAGGGCGTTTTTGCCCGGCTTACTCAATCCCGACAATACTACACCGCGAAACAAAATTTCCTCACAGACAGCAGCTGAAAATGCGATAGCAAAGAGCATTTGCAGAGTTTGCCACCAACTGGGATTATCGGAAAGCATAGTAGTCAGCAGCTTATTATTATCCATATTGGGCATGGGCATATATTTGGCCTGCTCGATCCCCAGACGCATAACCACTACCAGAGTAGCCAGAATAAATATCATACTGATAACTGGTTCGTACCAGCGAGGTGCTTTAAGACTCAGTGTTTTTGTAATATTGATCTTATAGAACCACAAAGTCAGCATTACCGGCAGCAGCACGATAATCCATTCAGTAATTATAATTCCCGAGATAAGAGAACGGCTCTGGAACCAACTGCCGATATAGAACAGGGCCAGCAGACAAAAGGCAAAGAGCCCCAAAGCCAGACCGACACCAGGTTTTTCTGCCGGAAGCAGTCTGGAACGCTTGAGGGTGAAGGGCAGACCTTTTTCCTGCGATAAAATAAGCTGTTCGCTCTGGAATAGTCTTACCGATACAGTCAGGGCCAGTAAAGCCCAGCCTGATATTGATATAAAGACTGCGGTAATCGTTTCCGGATCGAAATTACCGATAAGTAATTCCTTGAATAGTAAGGCAACATTGATTATGGGCAGCAGCATGGTAAATTTCGTTATTTCCACAGTGGGAATAGCTGCTATTACCGCCGGCAATACAATGCAAAGGTAAAACGGGGTAACATAATGCTGCGCTTCCTGGATATTTCGGGCGAAAAGGGCGATCGACATCATTACTGAACAGATAAAAAATGCCAGCGGAATCAAGACGACCAGCATAATTGCAATGGTAGCAGGAGAAATACTCAGGGCGGCAAAGGGGCTGCTCTGGTCGCCGGCTGAATTAGCGAACTGGCTGAGTTGCCCGATCAAAGTCAGAGCCATACTACCCAGGCTCAAACTCGCAGTGATCATGGCCAGAATGAAGATCGCTAAAAATTTGCCCGTAACTATTTCGGTTTTGCCAACCGGGGTACTGAGCAGGGTTTCAAAGGTGCCTCTTTCCTTTTCCCCGGCGGTTAAGTCCAGAGCCGGGTAAAAGGCTGCTACTGCCAGGGATATTATCATCAGCATAG
>JAFGDI010000362.1 GCA_016932145.1 Sedimentisphaerales bacterium | reverse complement strand
TTAATGATAGATTATAGATATAATCCTTCGGATAGTATTATAAAAAAAATTAGAAAAATTTAAAGCCCGATAACTAAAAAATAAAATAATTATCGGACCAATTGGAATTATAGTTCTATTGGCTGAATCTATTGTAAGTTATGGATTTATGACGATTAGGGAGAAAAAGGGTAATGAAACAGGGTAAGGTCCGATAATGTAAAAATGCACTTATCAGTATTGATATCAATGAATTGTGCTTGATTGACCAGAGAACAGGGGTTATAATTTGAATATAAGTAAAGAGAGTTGTAACCGGAATAATCGTTACAGGTGTCCTAAACAAGAGATAGAGTTTTTAGAATCAGATACTAATATGAGTGATAAAATTAGACAATTTGATGTAGAGCAATTTCAGTCGGTAGAGACTGTAGATTTTAATGTATTTCGTCGGCCATTGCACCCGGAGTTATTTGAGATATGCCGGAGCCAGAGATTTTACCAGGGAGATTACGAGGTAAATATCTGGGTAACTGGTTGTAGTCATGTAGTAAGTGTAACTAATGATGGCCAGACACTTTGCGAGAATGTATGTCGTCATGACCAGATGTTGCCGGCGCGTGGACTGGTTCGTCGTATGCCTTTTGTTGGCAATCGTAAATATCAGTGCAAATGGGCCGACCAGAAAAATATCTATATGATGAGCTTTTTGGCCGAGCAGATGGGTGAGAGCGTTTATGCCAAAACCCACAATGATCTGCTGCGGGTAGCACGCAAGCGGGGCATATATGTTCCGTTCCAGAACAATGTAGCGACAAATGGTCTTTCGCCGTTTACCTTTATTGACTATGAGGCCCATTGGGAAGAATTGCATATATATGCATTCCATGCCTTCCCGGAGCAGCGAACGATATTGAAGTCGCAATCATTATTCAGTATGAAAAAGTAAGCACTAAATGGATCAGACTGATCCTGCTATTTATGAGTCAAGTGTTTTGATAGCAGGTAGTTGTATTATGTTTGTCAGAACGCTCTTTTTTGTGAGCATTAAATAAGCCATAATGAATTCCTTTCTGATATGGTGGCCTTGTGGGTCACCATATTTTTTTGGATATGGCTGGTATTGGTGCATTGATTGTAAAAGGTTCTGGTAGTGATAAGGTGTGTTAAAAGCGTTTTTTGAGCTTGACTTACCAGTCCTTAGCGTGTATCTTATCCTCTCTATCGCATAATTGCGGGTGTAGCTTAGTGGTAAAGCTCCAGCCTTCCAAGCTGGCCATGTCGGTTCGATTCCGATCACCCGCTTTTTTTATTTTAAACCTGTGTCCCGGTGTATATCTTTTTTAGACAGGATAACCGTCCGTGTACGGACTGGATTTTGCCCGTAGTTTGAGTGTGCCGGGGCTTGATTTTTAAACATTGCTGTCTTTCCGACTTCTTTACAATTTTAAATTTTTCTTCTAAACATATAAACTTCGAGAATGTAACGACTTAACAAACTAAGCCAATGCATACCCAATCTGCAGAATAGATCCAGCCAGTACTCTGGCGGTTATCCTGTCAAAATAATATTCAAAAAAGTAATATTTTTATTTGACAACTCTACCGTAGTAGAGGTATATTTACTGTGGTAGATATAATGGTTTCAAATTGAAGGAAGATTTGTATGAATAAGAATAAAGCTAAAGATAATGCCGCCGAGGGCGAGTTGTTTGAGAGTGAGTGGGCGATTCTTGAGGTGGTTTGGGAGCATGAGCATATTTCGGCTCCGGATGTTACTGAGCGGCTATCGGCTTCCAAAGACTGGGCTTATACTACGGTTAAGACGCTGATGGATCGCATGGTGAAAAAAGGGTTGCTCAAGGTGGAAAAGGTTCGCAATCTGCACCTGTATTGTTCGGCTATTGCCCGCGAGGAAGCACAGAAAACCGAGGTGTTGCGAACGGTCAAGCGGGCGTTCAACGGTATGTTAACGCCTATGATGCAGTTCCTGATCGAAACTGAAGATATGACCGCCGCAGATTTCGATGAGCTGGAGCGACTGATAAAGTCCCGTAGAGACGCATGATTATGCGTCTCAGGAATTGAATAATGTTAACATCGATAATGACTGATGTCGTTTTGTGAAAAAATGCGATATGATCTTGGTATGAAAATCTGAGACGCATAATCATGCGTCTCTACAAGGGAAAAATTGAGGTATAAAACATGATTACAGTTGAGTTATTAAATCGAGCAGGAACATCGTTTGTTGATTTCGGCCTGGTAATGCTGATCCAGTCCAGTATCCTTATTGTATTGCTTTTCATAGCCGACCGTTATATGAAACAGCGGATTCGGGCGGTAGTTCGCTATGCTCTCTGGCTGCTGGTGATGGTCAAGCTGGTTTTACCAGTTGGCGTTGCCGCGCCGTGGAGTCCGTTCTATTGGCTGCCAGATAATGATACTGTGATCACTGCCACAGCACTGCCACCTGCCCGGCATATACCATCGCCAGCCGAAATGAGTGTGCATACCCAACCTGATATAGCTACTATCCCAGCCGCTGAGCCAATACCAGCAGAAGCAACCATGCCCATTACCCAGCCGCAACCTGTCGCTATGCCGGTAGTTGCCAGTGTATCTGCCGGGCCGGAACTTAGCTGGCAGGGCGGAGTGCTATTCACCTGGTCAGTGGTTGTACTGATATTACTGGCCTTATTAGCGCAGCGATATTGGTTCGTCCGCAGTCTGATTGCTCAGGCCGGGCCGAGCGATGAACGCAGTTATGAAATCCTGCAACAGGCCAAAGCCCGGCTGGGCGTATCGCGCAGTGTCCATCTGGGCTTCTCTGGCAGTTCGATGAGTCCATCAGTTTGCGG
Organism: Sedimentisphaerales bacterium; assembly: GCA_016932145.1. GTDB lineage: Bacteria > Planctomycetota > Phycisphaerae > Sedimentisphaerales > SM23-30 > JAFGDI01. The sequence continues at coordinate 5,084 of JAFGDI010000362.1, read as the reverse complement.
CCTGACCCGCCCGGTGATCCTAATCCCGGCAGATATGGCCGATAAACTCTCCGATAGCCAGCTTGAAGCGGTACTGCTCCATGAGCTGGTCCATATTCGCCGGGGCGACCTGTGGGTGAACCTGCTCCAGACGCTCCTGCAAATATTATATTTCTGGCATCCGCTGCTCTGGCTGGCCAACGACCGAATCAGAGCCATCCGCGAGCAGGCGGTCGATGAACAGGTACTGGTAGCCATGGCCGATAATGCCGATGCCTACCCCGAAACCCTAGTCCATGTCTCAAAACTGGCATGGTCCCGGCCTATGCTCAGCCTGCGCCTCATCGGCGTAGTAGAGTCAAAGAGTGCCCTGACCGCCCGCATCCGCCACATCCTAAGCCGACCCATACCCGGCACAGCCAAAATCGGCCGCAAAGGGATCCTGGCAATAATCCTCGCCGCCGCCGTTATATTACCTATGGCCAATGGCGCAGTTGGCAATCCGGAATTTACGATCAAAGGCAAAGTAGTTGACGCAACCACCGGCGAGCCAATACCAAATGTCAGAGTAGGCGATGTCGAAAATTACAACAAAGGCATCTTCTCAGCCCTGACCGACGATAAAGGCGAGTACAGCTATAAGACCTGGTATGAGGAACATGATATTTATGCCAGGGCGCTAGGTTATGAAAACGCCAGTGAGTTACTGACAACCAAAGCACTCGGCAGCGAAAGCGAAAAGGTGATCGACTTTAAACTGACTAAGGAAGCTGACCAAGCCGGGTCTGAATCAGTTGCAGCCGCTGGTTTCAAAGCCGATTTAGGTGACGGCATAACCGTTGAGTTGCTGGGAGTTTGTGAGAATCCCAGTATTGGTAAGAAATGGTGGAAGCCAGATGGCTCGGAGTCTGATATTGTTAATGTTGAGGTGTTTGGTAAGAATGTTTTAGCTCCAGGCAAACCGTATGAGTTTATGTCACTTGTGACAGGTTTTACCAGTGATATGGATATTCAATATAATATTTCAGATATGACGGGATATTCTTATGGCAGAGTTCGTGGCAGAAAAGACTGCCAGAATGTAACCGCCTATATTAAGCAAGGGAAAGAGTCAGTTGATATTTCGATCGGAATTGCTTCTGAGCCGTGGCAGACAGTTGTAACTTATAGCGGTAATAGTGGCATAGGTACTTTTGGTAAAGCCGGTCGGACATTTACCTTCGGTGATAAGCTGATGGTTGATGGAAAACTGAGAATATCAGTGGCTGATTGTATGCTTGACCTGCCCCGGCAGCTTGTAGCAGTAAGTAAGAAAGGTCAGATAATTGAGGGTAAGGCTAAGGGGTATGTATGCAACGGGGATATGCGTATAGGTGATTTTGAATTTGAGGGTATTACCCCTGAAGATGTAAAAGAATTTTTGTTCCAGACTCGGTACTATAAATGGGCCGAGTTTAAGAATGTCTCGCTCAAGCCGGGTAAGAAAACTGGTACGGAAGTTTCATTAAGTCAGGATAATGCTGGTTATAATTCTGATGATATTATTGGTAAAGAAGATTTTACTGATGCCGACCTGCTGGGTAAGTGGGAGATGATCGAAAATGAAGGTGGAAAACCATTAGCAATTTGCGGCCTGGAATTTTTATCGACAGGCAATATAGTAATGAGTGGTACTGGTGCTGATGGTACTATGCAAAGCGATACTCAGCCCTACAAAATTCAGGGTCGTAAGATATCCTTTGGCCCGGAGGACAGCCCTTTAGTACTTGTCGGCTATCTGGAAAAAGGAATTCTGGTTATTAAAGCACCTGACTATAAAATAACGCTCAAGTTTAAGCGGGTTAAGTCTGAAGTAGTTAATGGTGGAGCGGATATAACTGATGTTAAAGGCAAAGGTCTAGATAATCTGGTTGATGGTTTTCGGACGGTTATTGGAACGGTGTACCATGCAGACGGCAGTATCTGTAAAGATGCTACGGTAGGTACCCTGCCAATGACAGATGCTTTTGTTTATGCTGATGAACGAGGTAAATATAAGGCAAGCTGGGCTGCGGATTGGGAGCCAAATAGAATTGAAATAGTTATGTGGGCAAGATGCTTATCTGAAAATGAGGCATCATTGACAGTAGTTGAAAAGACTAAATCAAAAGTAGATCTGAAGTTAGCTCCGGCAATAAGTGTATCAGGAACCGTTAGTGATATTCAAGGTAAGCCGATAGCAGGTGCCAGAGTTTACCTCTTGGGGGTGTGGCCTGGTCGGTGGTCTTGTTTTTTACCTACGAAGTATTCTGAAACAGATGAAAATGGCAAGTATGTAATTCAAACCGTACCGGCGGGCCAATATTATGCCTTATCATTAGGTGCAAAAGACTATATAAGTATTCACCGGTCTGGGATAAAAATAGAAGAAACAAATAAGGATTTAGTATCTGATTTTAATCTGCTGAGAATAAGTGAGCTGGAAGATGAGTTTTCTTCACCGGAGTCAACTGTGTATAACTTTACTATGGCGGCAGCAAAAGGTGATGTTGAAGGCGTAATGAAATGTTTTTTGCCCGGTGGTGTTGATTATGATGATACAAGAGAAGTAATGACAGCGGAGTGGGGCAGTAGCGTATATCCAGCGAAAGTGATGTTAATATCTATTGATGGTAGTGATGGCATCAGATTTCTTAGTAGGAAGGATACAGATGGGAAAGTGAAATTGGCCTGGCGAGTCAACTTTAAAAATGACTTTAAGATAGAAAGGAGAAACTTTGGTGACGGTAGTTGTTACGATTTTGACGCGACACTGGTTAAGAATGCCCAGGGTAAGTGGCTGATAGATAATTTCTGAGTGAGTAGTCATGAGGCCAATTCAGGTAGCACAACCGTCTCGGTTGTGATTTAAGTAGGACAAGCGTCTCGCTTGAGATTGATAATGCTGGAATTTACATGGACTGACGATTGTGTATTGGAATGCGATGTAGATACAGACAAGGTTGCAGGTTTGGAATGAAATTAATCACAACCGAGACGGTTGTGCTACCTGGGACAAGCATCCTGCTTGTCTTTTGAGTTCGATAAAGTCGAATTTCTGTTTTATAAGAGTTTGCCAACTGCGTTGGTAACATAGGGGTCAAGCAGGATGCTTGACCTACTTTAGTTTGCTAAGCTAGTGCAGGAATAGGGTGTTACTCCAGAGGTTCAGGGATGGTTGTTCTGAGGAGTGGCAACTGTAGAGATTTTTGTAAGAAACTGTCGAAATATGACAGTTTCTTACGAAAATATTGGTTTTATGAGGGATTTGCGTAGGTTATCGGGCGTTTTTATGGGGTGGTGAAGGTGGTGTTGATCTGCCCTTTGACTATTTCCCAGATCTCCGGGTGGGCCTCGGCGATAGCGGCGTTTACCAAGAGGACTTGTTCTTTGGAAATATTGTGGTGAGTCCAGGTTTGGTATGCCGGGTTGTTTAGGTTTTGCAATACGGGCATGAGGCGGTCGAGGGCGTAGGCGAATTTTGACTCGTTGGTTTGCCTTAGCTCGAATTCGGTCCAGAGGGCCAGATATTCGTCTCGGATGGTATCGGGCAGCAGGCCAAAGATCCGTTTTGCGGCTTTTAGTTCGTTGTCGAAGTCGTCATGGGCTTTGGAGTAGATCATTTTATCGCCGGCGTCGATCTCGACCAGGTCGTGGATCAGCAGCATTTTGACGACCTTGAACGGGTCGATGGTGTTGATGCTGTAGGGTGCCAGGGTCAGGGCCAGGAGGGTTACCTGCCAGCTATGTTCGGCTGAGTTTTCCTGCCGGTCGAGGCCGACTATTTTGCTCTGGCGGTAGATATTCTTGAGTTTCTCGGCTTCGATGATGAAGGTGGTAACCTGAGCGAATATTTCTGTTATTTGTTTGGTAGGCATGGTTTGTATAATTATTCTTGCTTGAGAGTGTTGAAATTCAAAACAGGATTTCTAAATGCTATGTAAAATCGGGATTTTGTTATTTGTTGTACTGGGTAAGCGGTTGTTAATTGTTTAAATATACATGTTATATCGTGCGGCGGGTAAATAATAATTAATAATTGTGGGGGGAAGTGGTGGTTGTGGGTGTTAGTGGTTGTGATAGGTTGTTAGTAACTAATTAACAATGTGTAAAACCTGTGTAATAGTTTGTAACTAGCTAAAAATACTGATTTTAGTACTGATAATAGTGGTTTAAATCTTTTATTAATTAATAATTTATTAACAGCCTGTTAAGGATTTGGTTTGGTTTTGGTAGTAATAGAGGTCTTTAGTCCTATAATAATTTGTATGTGTGGTTAATTGTTATATCATTCTATAGTGTTTATAGCTGGTTGTAGATACTATATGTAGATATGGGCAATTTATGTCGTTAAAAGGGCGGAAAATCTTTAATTTTTATTTGTTTTTTGTGGGGCCATGTGGTACATTATGGGAGTGAGTGGTGAGTAATACCATTTACAGTACTGAAAAGAATCGAAAAAGCAAGTATCATGCTATTGTTAACCGGAGAATATGAACTGTCGCTGGACAGCAAGAACCGTCTTGCAGTGCCGGCGAAGGTTCGCGAGCAGATACCAGATGAGCTGTTAGGAGATGGCTTTTATCTGGTGCCGGGAGCAAACAGGATACTGAGTTTGTATCCAGAGAAGTATTATCAGCGCATCGCCCTTGTCGTGGCCCCAGGGACGGCGGCCCCAGACGAATTGATCGCTTTCGAGCGAGTAAATTTTGCACTGGCCGGCAAGGTTGAGCTGGATCGGCAGGGACGAGTGCTTTTACCTGAAAAAGCACTTACTCGAGCCGGGCTAATAAAAGCAGAAGCGCAAACAGAATCCGAAAGGGTGACGCTGATAGGCGCCAGGGACCACCTGGAGATCTGGAACCCCCAGAGGTGGGAGCGGTTTGTGGAACAAACTATGGCTTCTCACGAAAAGATGCTCATGAATGCCAGAGTGGAGTTGCTCAGGCAGGAGCAGGCCCAGGTGAATCAGGGCCGTTAGAGGCATGGCTATTAGTGCATGAGGCACTACCTGAAAGGATTCAGGTGCAATGGCCGTGTTGGTGTTCCTGTCGGTAAATTTTTCTAAGGCAGTGAGTAATAAGGTT
>JAFGDI010000361.1 GCA_016932145.1 Sedimentisphaerales bacterium | reverse complement strand
GCAAGTGGAATTAGCTTTCAGTGCCAATGATGTGCTGATCGGTTCAGGTGAGACAATAATGATACCAACTGTGAATATGGATCGGCTGGTAGGCATGGCCAATTTCGTACTGGGCAATACCGGTTTGGAAAAGCGTCGGTTCCCCTTGCAGACCCGCTATGCCTGCGGAGTAAAGCAGACCCTGAACCTGGAACTGGATAAAGCTCTGGGCAACTCTCTGGCTTTGCCTGAATATGACAATATAAACGATGAGATCATTACACTGGAAAGAAAGCTCGAGGTAATTGATGGCAAGCTGACCGGCAGTGGCACATTTATGCTGAATCTGACCGAACTTGACCCGGAGCAATATCTCACACTTAAAGGGCATCTCAAAACTATGGAATATAATGACCGGAAAATGACTATATTTGCCCGTCCCGGCGAAGACGAAAACGCTGATGTCATATTCGATAAGATAGCAAGGACCTATGAGCTTACCGATGCGAGCAACTGGACGGAAACGACCACGATCAAAAAGACTATTGTCAGTTATAACGGCAAAAAGGATCATGCCGAAATAACACTCAACTACAATGAAGGCTGGGAGAGCATCGAGCTGCTGTCAGCTAAGGTCACAACCGGCACAAAGGTAATGGAAATAAGCGACGATGAGATCAATCGCATGGATGCCGGCTGGGTAGCCGGGGCCCCGCGATATCCGGCGGGCAAGACACTGGTAGCCTCATTGCCGGGCGTTGAGATCGGTAGCACGCTGGAATATCAATATCGCCGGACAGTAAAAGACATGCCCTTTTTCGCTACTAGCGAGATCTTTGCCGGTCAGGACCCGGTAAGGCATAAAAGCGTAACGATCATCATGCCGGAAAAGCTGGATGTACGCCTGCTGCAGGACGATAACGGCACGCTGGAGCCCGACGAGAGCAATAGAACCGGTTTTATACGCAGTCAGAGTCAGACGGCAAATGGTATAACTACACTGGTATTCCAGGCCGATGAGCTAAAGAGCATACCACGGGAGAACAATCTGCCCCCGGCCCACAGCTATCAGCCGGCAGTAATGCTCTCGGCTGGCAACTGGCAGGAATATGCCCGGGAAATGAAGACAAAGCTGGAAAAGGCTTCATCTGGCCAGAATGAGACCAGGGTCAAAACTCTGGAGCTGATAAAGGGTATCAAAGATGACACCGGCAGGATAAGGGCCATTCGCGACTTCACGGCCAGAAATATCCGCAAGGTCGGACCGGGAGCCGGAGCCATTACCGCTACCGCTATCAGCCCGGCAGATATCACGCTCAAAGATGGCTATGGCAATAGTGTCGATAATGCCATTGTGCTCTATTCTATGTGTCAGGCCGCTAAGCTCAAACCGGAATTTTTCCTCACCGGCAGCACCAATGAGATCGAGCCGCTCCGGAAAGTTGAGCTGGACTATTCACCAGCCTCACTGCTGGGTACAGTATTAGTTCGGGTCAGGGTAAAAGACCAGATTTACTGGCTCAATGACACCGATCAATATGACCATCTGGGCTATACCAGCTATGATGACCGCACTGCTCTGGAACTGAACAAAGGCAGATTCATTGAGCTGGATATTGACGATGAACTCGAAGATCGCAGCAGCCAGCAATATACCATGAAAATTGATGAGGACGGCACCGCAACCATAAAAGTAAGTAGTAGTATTCAGGGCGGCAGTTACGGAGCGAGGCGCAAGTCGTTCAGTGAGATGATACCCGAGATGCGGGACCGCTATGTCCAGCAATTAGTGGCCTCTGTCTCGCAGGCGGCGGTACTCAGTGAACCGCTGGTCACGGCCTATGACAATTATCCCGGCCGGGAAGAATTTGCCGTTACCGCCCGGAAATATGCCGTTTGCGATGATAACAGCATTTACTTTGAGATACCCAACTCGCTGGCGGTTCTGGGCCTGAGAACAGATGAGCATGAAGCCCCCTATTATCTCAGCGGCCCGGTTGAGCAGGAGCTGCGTATCAGAGTAGAGCTGCCCGCCGGCTGCGGCCCGGACCAGATACTCCTGGCACCGGAGAATAAGACCTGGCTGTTACCTGATAATGCCGGAACTCTGTCTTATCAGAGCCACTTTGCCGCTGATGGCAGTATGGAGATAATCCAGAAGATCGATCTTGAAGCTGCGATAATTGCCCCGGAAAATTATGCCCGCTTACTGGAGATCAACCGCCAGTTAAATCATAAGAGCAGAGAAATGATACTTATCAGGAAAGAGGGAAGATAGGAAGAATAGTAACAAGAAATAAGTAACAAGTAACAAGCTCAGGTGTTCGCCTTGAGGTGAACGACTGTTTTAAAGGCGGAGCGACAATAAGATAAGGGCGACATCGAGATATTACTCTCAATGTCGCCCTTATAGTTTTTAAGTTGCGAGTAAAGGGCGTGTTGCCCAAAGGTAGCACAAGCATCCTTGCTTGTGATTCTTAGCATTGCATCGCTAGGTATCTCAAGTGTATTGACATAATAGTTATGCAATAAATAGTCTGTTTCTTCTGGGCAACATGCCCTAAAGTCTATAAGTAGCGAAGCAAAGTTTAAAAAGACTCGAGCGAAGCGAGAAACCACAGCTTGTTACTTATTTCTTGTTACTTGTTACTCCCCATCCCTACTTCATTATCTCGCGTAGCAAACAGGTGGCATAACTGCCGGCGGGCAGGGAGAAGTCCAGTTGCAGATAATCGCCCCGTCGGTCGCGGTTTACCTGCCAGTGCAGATTACCGGGCATTACCCGCAAAGGGCGGCGGCCGGTTCGGGCATAGTATTTTTTGAGTGCCAGATTAGCCTGTTCATCAACGCCGTTGGCAGTGAGAATAGCGTTTTCTATATCGCCGGCAGGACCGCTAAGAGGCTGCATTCTCATACCCGGCAGCGGCCCGGTGGCACTTATCTCACCGGCCAGGCAGCGAGGCTGTTCCCCTGCGGCATCAACAACCTGAAAGACCGAGCCGTTATTATGCTTCCAGGCCATATCGCCAGTCAGTAATAAATCAATATCGGGCATACGGGCAGCGAGAACCTGATTAAATATATACGATTGCCAGGCAGAGACATAAAAGTTCTTCATATCAGAACTGACCAGATAGGCCACTTTCTTCTTGCGGCCACCGTTACGGGCCAGTAATTGCAGGGCCTTTCTCTGCTCCGTGCAGGGCCAGGGCCAGAGCTTGCAGGCCTTGTCGTAATGACCATGCTCATAGAGCTGGCGTGCCTGCAATATCTTGCCCTTGTCAAGCTCGCCGGGCGTACCGAGCATAAGATCGGCAAACCGCTCCAGATCATTCTTGATCAGAGCTTCGCCCAGCAGATGACTGTCGAGCCTGGTACCGAACCGCTGCGAACCGAAATAATTGGGCATGCCCCGCCGGGCAATCACCGCACAGACACCGGCGGCTGCTTCACCGGCATAGTCCCGATCGCATTTGAACCTGCCAATACGGAGGCTGAAGCGGTTACCCGCCAGATGGCCAAGTTTGAGCTTATTTTCGTGACTGGTAAGCTCCAGCACCTTTATCCCGGGGATATTGAGCTGGCGGATCTTATCAGCAGGCACTTTTTCCACCGAAAGCCATTGTCGGGTAATAGCCGTGGCATCTTTAAGACCGGCGTAGCCGATCTCCTGCCTTTTAACGCCCAGAGCCTGAGCGATCAGATTTATAGCTTCAAAAGTACCCAGATTAACCTTCTCTATCCGAAAATAGCTGTGGCTGCCCGAGCCGGCGAAGTCATAAAGCGGTATTTCATCGACCCGGAAATCCTCAGGCTCCTGTCTGATCTCGCCGCCAATACCTGATATCCCCGCGGAGATAAAGGGCAAAGCCGCAAATATATCGGCACTTTTACTGACTGATCTCTTACTCATCTGTTTTCTTATTCCTCAAAGCCGTATCAACCGGAATAGCCCCGGTTCAGGCCCAGAGTTATAAGCGAAAACCAGCCATTTGTCCAATCCAATCCCCCCCTTACGCCGGGGAGGCGGAACTTGCCAGGGCGACTGGTAGCTTTATTTACCTTCTTTTTCGCGTGCTTAGTGTGGTTCGTGATTGATAAAATCTTAAACCAAAGCAAGCCGGGGGATCGGAAAGGTTAACTGGCTCAAAAGAGCAAATGCAATAAACTCAAACTACTATAAAAATCCAGCGAGTATTCGAGCGGTTATTCTGTCTGAAAGAATTAGCAGCGTAAACGCTGAACTCTTACAATAAGAATTAGCCCCGAAGCGAGTTCGGGAAACTCTTACAAAATGAATTATCAGCTCTGAAATTATTTCATGAGTCAGCCCTGTATAATATTATCGCATCTATAGACAAAGATGCCGGTTATCCTTATAATACCGATCGGAAAGATAAATTTTATGACTCAATTACAACACAAAGGGCTTATCTCTATCGCCGGACTGATTGGAGTTGGCAAAACAACTCTGGCAGATGGCTTAGCTGGCATTTTGAACGCTTCAGTCGTTTATGAACCATATAAGGATAATCCCTTTTTGGCCCGCCAGTTCAGCGGCTGTCCGGAAGCGGCACTTCCCAGCGAGCTGTTTTTTTTATTGAACCGTGCCAATCAACTGGCGGTAGAAAATTACCATAACAACAGTTTGTACATAACCGACTATATTTTCCAGAATAACCGGATTTTCGCCACTCTGAGTCTGGACGATCGACAGTTGGCCATTTACGATGAAGTTGAGGCCGCTGTTCTGCCGGTTATCAATCAGCCTGATCTGGTTATCTATCTTTACGACAGCCCGGAAAATTGCCGGTCGCGTATTATCTCTCGGGGACGGGACTTTGAAAGCTCCATTTCCTGCCATTTTCTCGCCCGCCTG
>JAFGDI010000360.1 GCA_016932145.1 Sedimentisphaerales bacterium | reverse complement strand
GGCGGACCGGATGGCGGCGACGGCGGTGATGGCGGCAGGATCGTATTTGAGGCTGATGGCTCTATGGATACGCTGCTGGATTTCCGCGGTCAGTATCACTGGAAGGCCCAGCGAGGCCAGGACGGCATGGGCAGTCAGTGTTCAGGCAAGGCCGGCGACGATCTGGTGATAAAAGTACCTGTTGGTACAATGATATTCGATACAAAGCTGGATGTGCTGATAAAAGACCTAACCTATGATGGCGAGCGTGTTTGCGTAGCAGATGGCGGCTTTGGCGGTAAGGGTAATCAGCATTTTGCGACGGCAACCGACCAGGTTCCTCGCAAGGCAGAGACAGGTACTATTGGCAAAGAGCGATACCTTCGTCTGGAACTGAAATTGATGGCTGATGTCGGTCTGGCTGGTCTGCCTAATGCCGGTAAGAGCACATTGTTAAGCCGGATATCGTCAGCACGCCCCAAGGTGGCCTCTTATCCATTTACAACTCTGGTTCCAAATTTGGGTATAATAGAACTCAAAGGATACCGTCGCTTTGTCATGGCTGACATACCAGGTCTGATTGAAGGAGCGGCCGAAGGTCTGGGCCTGGGTAATGAATTTCTGCGTCATGTAGAGCGGAATAAGATATTGCTGCATCTGGTGGATATAGCCCCGGCTGATGAGAGCGATCCGGTGAATAATTACCATACAATTCGCAAAGAGCTGGAAAAGCACAGTCCGACTTTGGCGTCAAAGCCGGAGATAATAGTAGTGACCAAAACGGACCTTGATGTTGATGATATGCTGTTAAATGATTTCAGGTCTCGACTGGGTAAGCCGGTTTTGGGTATTTCGGCGGTAACAGGTAAAGGTCTTAGTGTATTGACCGAAACTATCTGGACAGAGCTGGAAAAGGAAAAGGCCCGTATGCTGGCCGAAGAGATAGAAAAAGATCAGGCAATATTTTAGTCACATCAAATCCAGAGGAGATGTTGACCAGGAGTAGGGCAATAGATGATCATGGAAAAGGACCCTGACTATATACTGGATATAAGTGGGTTACGAAATGAGCCTGCGCATGATAAGCCCTCTGAGCATAGCAAAGAGCAGTCAGTTGGCGATCGAAAGTGCATTTATGTACATTTTGAATGTTGCGGGGTTTATTGTCATATCTATAAGAATAAGGCGGGCACGGCTTACGAAGGCCGCTGCCCCAAATGCCTCCGGTCTCTGAGTGTTAAAGTTGGTCCGGGCGGTACGGAAAATCGATTTTTCCGGGCGAAATAAGAGATAGGTTTAAAAGTCAAAAAGACACAAGGGTTACTTTGTGCCTTTTTTGACTGATATGTAAAGTCATTTGCTTTTGCTGATATAAGTATCGAACCGTATGGTTGCTAACTTTATCAGAATATTTTAAACTTCAGCCATTTGTGCTTCTTTGCAGTGTATGCCGTACTTTTTGAGGCATTGATAGATGGTGGCAATCATTTCTGAGCTGTTTGGCTTACTCACCTGAGCGTCAGCGCCAACCGACTGTCCTTTTTTGATATTATCCTGATTAATGAGAGAGGAGAAGAGGATAACGGGAATATTTTTTGTTTTAGGTTCATCTTTGATCTTCATGGTGAGGTGCAGACCGTCCATGCCGGGCATTTCGATATCGGTAACGACAATATCGCAGGGGCCATCGGGGTCATCCTGATGAGCCTGGATGTAATTCCATACTTCCTGGCCATCATGGCAGATGGTAAGATTATTGAAGTTGTTTTTTCTGAGAACTCTTTCGACGGTTTTGCGGATAATAGCAGAGTCATCGGCCATGATAACTCTTACTTCTTCGCTACTGATCTCGGTGATTATTTTTTCGTTTGGTACTTCAACGACTTCAGCGCATTCAGCGCCCAGAACGGTACTGATAACAGTCTCAAAGTCGATAATGAGAATAGTGTATTCGGGCAGATTAACGGTAGCGGTAATAGGCGCGTTCATCTGTTGGAGATAATCTGAGGGCGGAACAATATCGCTCCAGCTAAGTCGATGTATTCTTTCGACAGAGTCAACGAGTATGCCGCAGCGGATCTTATTGAACTCAACGACGATGATCATACCTTCGCCTTTTTCTGTCTGATTGCCATGAACCCCGAAATAAGCGCCCAGATTGATAAGAGAGATTATCTCTTCTCGTAATCTTATACTTCCTTCGACGCTGTGAGGAGCCATGGGAATGCTAATGGTCTTTTGCCTCTGGACTATTTCGCGGATCTTGGCGACATTTATGCCATAGGGTGTATTACCCACCTTGAAAACCAGCAGTTCGAGTTCGTTAGTACCGGCTTCGAGTAGTATGCCTTTTTCCATTGAGCCACCTTAAATTCATTACTGCACTAAAAAAGCAATGTCCGCAAACACTTGCGAGTTATGCACTGAACCTGTACCCTGGGGTAAGGTCTTCAGTAGTAGCTTCGACATAAAAAGTGGTAAGGTTGATTATAATATGATTTTGGCAAGGTCCCAATAATAATAATGGCAGATGGCAATGAAACAGTTTTGGAGCAGTTTTAATGTAAGTGCGTATAAAACAGCCAGATAGAACGCTTTTAGCAGATGGATGCCGTAATAATGCCAGTTGATGGCAGAGGGAGAGATGTGCTGAAGAAGGTAAAAAAAAAATGAGATGTTCAGGTTATGAGACCTGATTCAGTTTGAACAGATCGTAATTATAATGCTAGTCAGAGCCAGTTTGCAGTCTGTCGATAGCGCCGCTGATTATGTCGATAGCGGTATTGCAGCCTTTTCTGATCTCAGAGACATAGCCTATATCTCTTTGCAGTTGGTATTTCTGTCGGTCTATGCCGGTAGTTCCTTTGGCTTCGAGAATGCGGTCTGCTTTGAAGCGGTAGTATTCGGCCATCTGACTGACCATTTTGACCAGAGAATAAGTTTTTTCGCGGTGTCTGACCATAGTTCTCAGTTCGTCCAGAGCGATCATCTGTTTGTTAACGAAGTTCTGGTCGTCGATATTATCGAGCATGGTATTAACGAGTTTTACGGTTCTGTCGGAAATGTCGGCTAGTTCTTCGATCTCAGCTTTTCTCTTTTTGAGCTGTTCGAGTGCCTTTTGGGCAGCCTGACTATTGCAGGTGGAAATATCATTACGATAGGCGAATTTGCTCTGGTCGATAGAAGTTGTGCAGAAGAGGTCGGCAGCTTGTTTAAGTGTCATAGCCTGGGTGAACTGTTTGTGAACTCCTCCTTCGGTGGCATCAATGACGCGAGCGGCCGATTCGGCGAAGTCTTTTTCGAACTGTTGCAGGTAGGTGAACATTTGTTCATCGGTGTATATAGGTGTGCCATTAGTATCACAGGTTTTGCGGAGCATATTTCTGCTGCGAAGAATTCGTTCCCACTCTTTCATTTCGAGTGAGTAGAAGCGGTTGAGTTCTGGTGCCCAGATATCATGAACGGCATTGCCGGGGCTGTAATAGACATTATTGGTATAGCCCAGGTCCTGGCCGATAAGTATAATGGGGTCATTGCCCATATATTGGGCGAGATAGAAGGCCAGATGGGCAACGGTTGCGCCCGCAGGGATATTGTCATGATTGACCGGTTCGTCGCTGAGCAGGAGGTTGGCGAACTCATTGCCTAAAATGGAGATGGGGCCATGGCCGAGGTAAGTGTCGATAACATGCCAGCTTACTTTTGGTTCGGCGATAAGGTGAATGTCAGAGAGCTGGTCTTGCAGGCCATCGTAGAAGCGTTTACTGACCTCATGATAGTCGAGAGAGGTAACGAAGTCCGGCTTAATGCCTTTAGCCAGTAGCGGCCTGAGAGTTGTCTGGACGGCGATGACAACTACCTTATCGCGAATCTGTTTAATATAGTCTATGTTCTTCTGTAAAGAAGGGCCGGCGGAAACGATTATCGCCGGGTATTGCTTGAAGCGATTGCGCAAAGTATTGATCGGGCCGCATTCGACATAAGCACCCAGATTATTGGCAATGTTGGTGCAGGTGGTAATGCTATTTGCCAGCATACTGATAGTATGTGAGCGGAGGTAGCTGACGAATTCATTTATGGCCTTAGTGACCTCGGTCTGGAAGCTGTTGTCGATATTGTGCAGGCTCTTGGTAAAGACTATACCCATAGTGAGCAGGACGCTGATATCACCGAGCCTTTTGAATATTTCTTCGCGGTCGCTTCTGGTAAGGAAAACGATCTTATTTTCTCTGAGCATGTCGGACATATCGTGCAGAGCCAGGGCGGTACGCAGGAGAGCGAGATTTTTTTCGATGACAATTATAATGGTGTCGCCAAGTAGTTTCTTTCGCAGGGCCATAATATGATAGCCCAGGCCAAAGCCACTGACGACATAGCACATTGGCATGCGTCCTTCATTGGCCTGCTGCTGTTTTTCGGACATGTCCAGAGCGCCCTGAGCCCAGATGTCGGCTTCTTTGTCGGGGTCATAGCGGCTATGGAGATAGAGCTTATTACCATTTGTGCCGGTTAACTGGCAGGTATATTGCCCATTGCGGGTTGTCTGACAATTTATGAGCAGTTCGTCGGGCACATTATCGATCTGCTGTGCGAGTCTGGGAGAACTGTGCCATAAAGCAGCGATGTTTCTGGTGTAGGGCGTGTCTAATTCAGTTGTGTGGTCGTAATTTAGCATCGGAAAGGATATGATAATTGCCAGGTATTTATAAATCAATGGTTTAGAGGATATTTAAACTGGAAAAAGGATATATTTGTTTATACAATCAGCCGATGATAGGTGTTTGAATCTGAATCGATCTGAAAAAAAGAGGTGAATTATGTTAGGATTTGAAGATAAATGGATAGCGATCTGCTATGTGCTTTGTCCGTTAACTGCTTTATTATGTGTGGTTTATGGTGTAATTAACTGGAATAAAGGCGATGTTACAGTCGAAAATGACGATATAAACTGGGCCCGGCACGAGCAGGAAATGGTCAAGGAAGAGAACTAGGGTGCTTACGCCGCACGGGCGGGACTTGCCAAGGCGACTGTGGAGATTTGGCTGGTGTAGTATGTTGTGATGGGGTGCTTACGCCGCACGGGCGGGACTTGCCGGGGCAACTGTCGGGGTTGGGCTGGGTTTACTTCATTGTGTGTTAGTTGTGTCTGAGCAGTTCTGAGATGGGGAAATTCATTCAATAATCCAGTTGGTGTGACAAAAATGTTATTGCGAGATTGGTGAGAATAGCTAAAATTTAACGCCGACATTTTATGTAAGCTGTTAAATGTATCCGTTTGCTTAAGTGTGCTGCCTGCTGAAAAGTGAAAAGCAGATGATTGGCACAAAAAGTAATAATATAGTTAGTGGAACAGATATGAATAATCTCACCCGGTACAGTTTGTACTTTTTATTGCTCACCCTGCAAGTAGCCGCCTCATCAATAGCGATCCAGACAATGGGAGTGAATAAGTTTTTACTTGAAAATGGTGTGGTGGAGATATGTCAGATAATCTGCCTGGCCCTGACGGCGGTGGTATTATGGTTTGCCGGTAAGTATAGCGGTAATTTTGGTAATCTTTATAGCGTTATGGTGTTATGTCCTATAGCAGCTTTTATACGGGAAAATGACCATATATTAGATACATATATATTTGATGGTGCCTGGCAGGTATTGGTAGTTGTGACCTGTGTATATCTGGTGTATATAATAGTGCGTAATTCGAGGGCTATTGGTAGAGAGTTTACTCTTTTTACGAGAACTCAGCCGTTTATCTGTTTTATTTTGGGTTTCTTCTTCGTCTTTGCCTGGGCAAGGATCATAGGTCAGCAGAATTTGTGGCAAGCGATGTTACAGGAGATGCACCATCGCAATATAGGTCGTTTTATAGAAGAAGTGTTGGAATTTCTGGGCTATACGATAATGTTGATAGGTGCGGTAGAGTGCCTGTATCTGGCCAGAAAAAAGCAGGAGAATGTAGCAGAGATCTGCAATTGAAAAGCTCAGCAGGCTGCTCCTGAATATTAAAATATCAGGTAACCGTTCACACCTCTGGGAACGCCGAGCCCCAGCTCGGCAAACGAAACGCACCAGAAGCT
>JAFGDI010000359.1 GCA_016932145.1 Sedimentisphaerales bacterium | reverse complement strand
CGGGTCGAAGTCCATTCCGCAACATTGCCGCTTATATCTGCCAGACCGTAGCCGCAAAGGCCAAAATAACCCACCGGAGTCGTCTTTATATCTGATTCCAGCATAAGCGGGTTTGACTCAGCACAGTTGGCCAGTTCGACCGTACAGGGGCCGCTGCCAAAGCCATAAATATAACTGCTGTCAGGACTGGCGATAATTTCCCACTGCCATTTATCCGGCAGACTGTATCCATAATATTCACAAAAGGCCATAGCTCCGTACCAACTGACATTGACAACCGGGTGAGTAGAAATATCGGTACCGGCAACGGGTTCCAGAGCAAAAACGCCATCGGCATAAACTATCGGGCCAAGCCAGGAACGATTAACAATGGTAAGTTTATAACCAAAATTATAGCTGCCGGTTTCGGCATATACCAGGCCATCTTCATCAACACTTATGGCACCATCGTTCAGGGCTTCATTGAGGTATTTTACATATTGGGCATAAGTCACTTCATATTTACTGGCATAGCCGGTAAAAGAAACCGGCTCGTCATCGAAATTAACCCTGCCGCCGCCATCGTTTTCAATATATACCCACTGAATATCCGCCACGCCAGAGCCAACAGTAACACTAAATGGGCCAAACTGGTTATTATGCTCGTAATTATCCTGTTCTGAACTGAATCTGAAGCAAAGATAATATTCTCCCTGTCCCCAGATACAATCAGTGGCAACACTGACCTTCCTTGCAGCATTTATACTTATTATGCCATCCAACTGGCCCTGAGACAAAACCGTAACCTCAGATGGGTCACTGAAATCAGCTGTTGGTGTATCCGCCAGCAAGAGATAATAACTGACCGGCACAGCAGGGTCATTTACAGCATCAGCCAGACCAATATTGCTGATAGTAAACTCAAAGTCAAGACCTTGCGAATAGCCCACATTAATGTTGTTATTCTCACCCATTTCAGATGAGCAGGAAAAGAGCCCGGCCTTTAGCTCTGGGCTGTATGGTGGGTCCTGAACCAGATACCAGTTGGCAAAAACAGCAAAATCGGCCAAATCAAGCTTACCATCAAAATTAAAATCGGCCATCTGGTTAAATGTATTATCGATATGAGTCAGCAGATAGGAACTAAGCATTTCAGTCAGATCCTGAATATCAACTACCCCATTGCGGTCAATATCAGCCATGTGCCGGCTCAACTGGACGAGGTTATGACCGGCACTAAAGCCCGGATAGCTGCCATACTCATCTTCATGCATAGCCCAGAAATTATGGAAGTCCCAGCCAGCGTCAATAAAGCTGGCAGGATTGGCAAAGGCATCCACACTCAGCCGCCTGCTCGTATCGGGCAATTGCGGGGCATCGTCCCGATATTTATAGAAACACATCCCTGTATCGGTGCTTATATTATATGCCAGGCCGTAGGTGTAACTACCCGAAGCAACAATCGCATCTGAGGAACACATCTTTACCATACTTCGGTTCATACCGACCAGGCCGCCCAGAGAATAACCACCGGTTATCCTGGTGGTGCCATTGTTGTAATCGCCGTCAATGACATCGGTCAGTGACAGCACATCAGCATGATTACGGCAGCCATAGATAACGCCGTAGTTTTCGTTTACGCCAGCCAGACCACCGCCATAGCCATAAGTTACCGCAACATCACCGCTGGTTTCGCTGCGAATTATTATACCCCGGCTATTCTGGCCTGCGATACCGCCGGCCGTATTGTCGGCACGAATCTGACAAGAAGAGCTGCAATTAACAATAGCGGCATAAGCATTACTGGATGATATACCGCCAATCGCACGCGAACCAGAGAGACGACCACTACTGTAGCAGCTCAGTATCAGACCTCTGCTGTTATTGCTTCTGCTGTTACCGGCAATACCGCTTACACTGCCAGTGTTCGAATGAATATTACCATGACTGGAACAGAACTTAATCTCGCCGGTGTTAGTAGCACTGATACCACCTACCGGCCCATAAATTGAGTCGATATTTACCATTGCAGTACAGGTGGTTATCTGCCCGGTATTATAAGCTGCAATACCACCGGCTGAATAGCCATATTGACGATATGCCTTTATCTGGCCAGAAACATTACAATTGCTTATTCTGCCTTCGTTTGAGACGGCTATTCCGCCCAGATGATAACCGCTGTCAATATCAAGATCTTCAACGGTAAGATGAGTTACCACCGCTTCCGGGCCGAGAAATCCGAAAAGGGCCATGTACGAATCTCGGGAGCTGGTTTTGTGTAGCTTGAGATTGCTGATCTTATGGCCAGCGCCATCAAAAGAACCTCTGAACTTGTTATTTGACGATTCGCCGATCTGATTAAACTGCTCAGTTATTTCCGGGTCATTTTCGTTTATATTGCCACAGCCGGTCATATCAATATCAGAAGTGAGCCTGAAATGTTTATCACGAAAAAACATGAAATCAGTACCAATACTATTGAGCCGCTGACGGTCAGAGATCAGAAAAGGCGAGGCGGGAGTTCCATCGCCGGGCAGGTCAACGCCAAAGCGGATATTATCTATAGTATAATGCGTGTCAACCGTCCAACTATTGCCGCGATAGCAGACCCATTTAAAGGTATGCGTGCCGTGAGGGATATTATGTTCTATTTCGCCATACCAGGTATCGCCATAACCGTTTTTGCCGAAATACTCGACATCATCGATATAGAACTTAATACTGTCGCCGGACCAGCCAGAACTGGTTGCAAAAAAACGGATCTTGCTTGTGGCTATGGTAATTTCCAGTACTGACTGCTGGCCGGCCTGCAATATACCTGAGCGAGCGGAATATGAGCCTTCATAGACGATCTGGCTATCAACAAACCATTCACTGTCGCCGGAAGTGACCCAGCCAATATCGGCAAAATCGCCTGTTTCGAAATTATCACTGATAATCTCAGCATTGACCAGACCACAAAAAATACTACAGACCAATATCACAGCAGCTCTGAAATAATTTTTTCTCATTTTTCTCCACCTTATGCAAATAATACTTTATCAGCAGCCATCCATTATTCTGGAAAACTCACCCCCTGTGTTAAAACAGGGAAAATAAACCGAATTTATGCCCCGGACAACCGTAGCTAAGTCCACTCTCAGCATCAAACAGCCCTAATATAGCATTTTTACCCCTGAGATTCAAGTTTTACATCGAAAACCAGGATATATGTGTGACATTATTTTGCTGGCCGCGAGCAATCGGCGAGAGTGATTATCGCTTCGGAGAAGTAAACTGCTTTTTGATAGACCGTGAGATTTTCGAACATAAATGACATGGTGAACTCCAGCTTAGACAATAACACGGTTTCGACATTGGTTTTTCGCTGAAAGCGAATTTGGGTTGAGCATTAGAGCAGGTGATCAGGAGACCGCAGGAGGTCAAATTCGGTTTAGAGTTTTGTATCGCCACTGGCTCTTTCTCTACTGTTCAACTGTTCTCAATTCTCCTGCTCTATTTTTTCGCTGAAGCGAAAAAATGTTTATACTTTTCTGTTTTCAATGCCATTTATGAGACCGGAAATCATTTTTGCGATTTGTTCGAGTTGTTGTCGGAGGCTGATATGCTGTTCATCAGTCAATAGTTTTTTTCTCCTGGCTATTTCAAGAATCGGGACACACTCCTGTGTTGAACCGCGGGCAATGATGAAAAAGTTTTTGCGGTCTGCTTTGGTAAAACGATCGTTGCCTTCGGCGAGGTTCAGGGAAATTGACAATGAAGCTCGATTGAGCTGGTCGGTGAGATAATAATAGCCTTTGGGAAAAGATTCTGTAAGAGTGATTATCGTTTAGGAGAAGTCAACTGTTTTTTGACAGACCGCCAAGTTTTCAAACATGAAAGGCATGGTGAACTCCAGTTTAGACAATAACACGGTTTCGACATTGGTTTTTCGCTGAAAGCGAATTTGTGGATTGAACAGGAGAACAGTTGATCAGGAGACCGCAGGATCGGTATCAGTTGAGAGTTTTGTATGACTTTTACTTCTTCCTCTACTGCTCGCCTGTTCAAATGTTCTTCTG
>JAFGDI010000029.1 GCA_016932145.1 Sedimentisphaerales bacterium | reverse complement strand
TATCATCATAATAATTACAAAGATAAGGACTGCTGCTACTATACAGACAAAACCCAATATTACCTGCATGGTGGCCAGTTGCTTATTAATCTCTCTGGTAAACATTAGTATCCAGGGCTGCTGACTTGATATTGATAATCTGCTTTTGCCCAGTTCTTCATTTTCCAGACCTAGCACATCGACAAGATAGGTTGGCCAGATATTTTGCAGCATAAAACTCAGCTCGCTGTCGCTTATCCCTTTTTCGCCGACCACTAAGATATCAGCTCGAGTATTAAACTCCCGGCAGACATAGTCAAAGGGCAGATACAGCGTACCTTCATCTAAATGGTTTGAACCGGTTTCAATGGCATCTATCGGCCAGCAGCGAATATTTTTACGACTTATCTTTGTTTCCTGCTCACTCTGTTCTATATCGCCGGTAAAGATAAATGCAGGTCTGCTCCAGTTTTCTATCTCTTGTAATATCGCTTCTTTGTCATATTGATCTGTTTGCGGGTCAACCTCACCCAGCAGGCCAACAGACATTATACAGGCAATAGCAGCAGGCAGGTCTGATGGTTCCAGTTCTTTATTTAGCTTATCTGCCAGCCAGTTTTCCGCAGTAACTCTTTTATCTTCTGGTAAAATGAACGGCCCTTGTGCCGTCTGCTCACTTAACAGACCATTGCTGAACTGAATTGCCCGGCATTCCAGACCAAGGTCTATACCCTTGATGGTTACCTGACGAACATTGCCATTATTTAAAAATAGCAATCCTCCAGATGAGGCAGACAGTCTCACATAGTCGATCCCCGGTTGGCTTTCAAGATACTCAGCTGCTGCTTTGAAATCAAAGTTCTTTTCATTATGTAGTAATGTTACCTGGCCAAATTCGTGTTGCCAATATTCATCGTATAGGTCTAAAAAACCATTGAACAAACTGGTGATTATTATCATCAAAACAACACATAACGCAACAGAGCCAATCGCAAACAGGGCTATGCGACGACGAACCAGATATTTTAATGCCAGATATAATTTATACATATACTAATTGTAGCCGGGTTAGTCACTTTTACCATTATTTTTTGGCGGTGCAGCCATTTTTATTTACTGGTATGTGGCGGCTGGTTATAGCCGCTGTTTTGCCAGACTATGCCAAGTCTGTAAATTGGGTCGTGCATTAGCGTGGTTTGGCGGTTATCGGCAGGTATAGTTGTGGTATAGATCCTTAGTGCCAGACCATCTGAGCGGGGTATAATAAGTTCCTCTCGCCAGTCGCCCAGAATATCAGCAGTTAACGAGGGAGTGGCTTTTGTGCCATTCACCCAGGTGCAATCTTCCGCAGTAAATATGCGTCTGATATTGCCTTTTTCGCCTGGCTGGTACTTACCAATCCAGTTGCGATCGAGTAGTTCGCGAGTCTTATCGCCGTCCCACCAGATGAGAAAATTGCATGTCGCTGGTGACTCGCCAATTATCTCGCCTTTACAACTATATAGATTTCGGTCGAGCAAAGACCAGCATTCTCCGCCAGGAGAACCGGCATATATATCTCCTGCTAAACCTCTGCCAATATCACGCCGCTTATTTACTGGTACTGACCAGATCACCTGACCCGTTTGCGCGTCCCGAAAGTCTATGCCGGGTATTTGGCCGGGGCTGGCCTCTTCATGTGGCATAAAAAACTCCAGACCGGGACGGTCCGGGTCCAGGTCAGTTAAATGACCGGCATCACCATGCCCTAAGCCCGTACTGTATAATCCTTTACCATCATGATCAACTGCACATGAGCCATAGGTTATTTCATCAAAACCATCGCCATCAACATCAGCAACATACATCGAGTGATTACCCTGGCCAATATAGTTATCATAGCTTCCATCGATAGTGTCAAATGACCACCGTTTGACTAATTTGCCATTTTTCAGATCCCAGGCGGTCAGAGCCGTTCGCCCCGGCCCGGTTTTACCATGATAATAGCCTCTGGCCATGATCGCTGAGGGCCTGTCATTACCAAGCCACCCGGCGGCTGCCAGATATCGATCAACACGATTGCCCGTTCGGTCACCCCAATAGCTTATATCGCCACGAGCTGGTACATATTCGGTCGTATCTATAATTTCACCCGTCTGACCACAAAAGACAGTTAAATATTCCGGTCCGGCTAAAATGTATCCGTTTTTGTCGCGATAGTCAGTACTGTTGCCGATTATGTTGCCTTTGCCATCTGTTGTACCGTCACCTGTTTTGCAGATTATCTCGGCTTTACCATCGAGATTCAGATCAAATACCACAAAAGGGTTATAGTGGGCACCGCTTCTTATATTAATGCCCAGGTCTATTTTCCACAAACTCTTACCGGTTAGTTCCAGTCCTTCCAGCCAGGTATTACTGGTATAGCCCTTTTGGCTGTTATCATGGGTAATAGCTTCCCATTTTAACACTATCTCATATTTACCATCGCCGTCCAGGTCACCCACAGAGGCATCACCAGGGCGGTAGATTGCTCTTTGGCCAGGAAATACCTTGCAGACCGGCGGACTCAGCGGTATTTCGATATATTGCTCCGGCCATACCCTTATATTCTCTGCTGAGATCGACCCTGAACAGCCAACAGGTTCTATCCGATATCTGCTCTCTATTGTACCGGAATGGTCTTTATAGTCAGTGGTCAGCTTTACCGGTTCAGAGTTGAGTTTCTCTTCTCCACGGTAAATATCAAATGCTATTTCAGTGCTATCAGTATTAAGTAATCGCCAACTAATATAATTACCGCCATCAGGCAGGCTTATAGCCACTGCCCCCCGGTCAAGTGTCTCGAAACTCCTTCCGCAGACACTGACAGTAATTGTGCTGATAAAATATACAAAATATAGCCATTTGTTCATTATCTGCCCTCTATGCGTTGACGCTTTGGAAGTGAAAAACTCCTGTTACAGGGGTTTAACCATTTTCTCGGTAGCCTGAGCCAGGGTGAGATTCTCCATGCTCTTTTTGGTGATATTGCAGATATTAGTCAGCTCAGTTTTTAACTGGGAATCGTTTATGTCTCTTAATACC
Organism: Sedimentisphaerales bacterium; assembly: GCA_016932145.1. GTDB lineage: Bacteria > Planctomycetota > Phycisphaerae > Sedimentisphaerales > SM23-30 > JAFGDI01. The sequence continues at coordinate 1,670 of JAFGDI010000029.1, read as the reverse complement.
AGAGAATTGTCAGGATTCAATCCTGTAACATCCAGCAGACTGATCGATTCCAGCGGACGGGCTGGCAGCCAGGCAGGTTCTGACAACTGCTCATTATCAACCGGACAGATTATTCGTCTTTCTACCAGACGGTCTATTATTGACTGTATGCAATCATCGGGTAAATGCAGATTGTTCCTCAGTGTCTTAAAGCCTACTGGTCCTTCATTTCTGGCAAAAGGCCCGGCTATAGCCATCGTCGTGGCCAGAATATCCAGCGGGCCAAGGTGTATGCTTGCTGCCAGGTCTGATGACTCCATCACTGATATGTTAGCTCCTATATGCGCCAATACAGCACCAAAAAGGAACATCATCCATGAGGTATTTACCCAGAGCAGTAATAATGGCAGTAAACCGATATTACCATAAAGGTTGTTTGGCCCTACCAGATTGCTTACATAAAGGCCAAATAGCCACTTGCTCACAAACCAGACCGGCACAACAAATACAGCACCAAATAATGCCCAGGAATATCGCGTGCGGGTATTGGGCATAAGCCAGTAGATGAGTGATACTATTACAATTCCGCCAATAATGGGGAATACTACTGTCATTCTGGACACAAAACTGCCTACATGTTCATTGGCCAGTAAAATACTCTGTGTCCGGCTTCCGATCAGAACTGCTGCCGACTGAACAATTGGCAGCAGCGTAACTACTGACCAGTAGAGCATCATTCTTTTACCAAAACCACGATTGAATCTGGCCTCAAAGATCCGATTGAGAGATTTTTCCACATCTACCAAAAGGGCAATGGCGGCACTTATCATTATAATAATACCGATAGCACCAACTGCATTGGTAGTCATTTTACTCTGTATCGTACTGACTACTTTTTCTATCTCGTCAGCTACATGATACTGCCTGACATTAGCTTTCTGGTCTTTATCTGTTGCTATGTCTTTTGCCTGACTCTCATCGGTTGCTGGCCCTTCAGAAGCAGACGCAGTGCCTGTATCATCAGCTTCAACTTCGGTCGGGGCAGCATCTGCACTGGTAACAGTTATCTGACCTATACCAGAGGAATCAAGAAAATCTCTCAGTGATTCTTTGCTGTCTTCAACCACACCCAGTGCACTCATTATCATAAGACTGAGTACCAGCAGTGGTATCATGGCAAATAAAGTTCGAAAGCTCAGGGCAGAGGCCATCGCTCTGGCATTTAATTCCTGTAGTCGCCGCCAACTGAAACGCCATAACTGTACCACAAAACGAATAAAGCGTATTCTGCGATTGTATATTTTACCTGGGTTATTTGTTAGCTCGTCCAGCCAGCTTTTACATTGATTGATCGAAAACTTCATATGCCTGTCCAACCTTATTAGTTGTAAAGATAAAATTTAAGTAACCGTTCACAGTGTTTACATAGATTGCAGAGTTAACTGTGAACTAAACTGTTCAGTAACAAGATATAAGTAAAAAGTTGAGGTACTCCGAAATCCCGAACTCGCATCGGGGCTCGAAACTATCTGATCTTTATTGCAGGCAAAGCCTGCTTAAAACAGCCTCGCCAAAGGCTATACCTTAACTTATTTCGTAAGCGCTCACAATACTTACTTAGATTGCACAGTCAACTATGAACTAAATTGTTTAGTAACAAGTAATAAGAAATAAGAAACAAGCTCATGATT
>JAFGDI010000358.1 GCA_016932145.1 Sedimentisphaerales bacterium | reverse complement strand
ATTACCAGTCATCTATCTAATCTCCCACCTATCTTCAATAATTCGTGAGAGTTCAGCCGTACTAAAATCAACAACTCTGAAATTATCACTTTCTCTTTCCAAGCGATAAGCCCGCAATAACCCAGATTCATCATCACCTAGCAAACCAGTCAGTCGCTCAATCATTTCATAAGAATGAGTAGTGATAAAGAATTGAATATTGTATTCCTTAGCCCACTGAATGATCGCCTTCCAGACTATTTCCTGAGATTTATGATGCAGACCGTTTTCAATCTCGTCGATGAGAATTATATTTACGCCTGGATCAGATAGAATAGCTATAGCTATTGATAGTGCTTTTGCAACACCATCACCCATCAATCCTATCGGAACAAGTTCAGTAATGTTCCTATTCTCGACAAGTAATTTTCCCTTATCATCAAGTCTGATATCAACAATATTATCATCAATAGCCTTTATAAGTTCGATCAGCCTGCCAGTTTCTTTTCGTTTCTGGATATCTTGAAACTTTTCAAAAATTCGTTCCTGAGTAATATGATTAACAAACGATGTGGTTATTTCTTCTCTTTTTTCCAGAAAATCATAGTGATATAAACCTCGTTCATCAAAACTTCCAGAAGCAGTGCAAATATTTACCCCATTTTTAGAACATTCTAATGAAATACCTTTTACCCCAATACCTGATTTTGACACAGGGGAAACATCTTTGGTCGAATTTGCAATACCAACAGATAATTTATCACAGGAAATTTTCAAACATTCGATTTCATCTTTATTGACCCCAGTAAGCTCTATCGTCTTATCAATGTCAATATTATTGAAAATATATTTGATGACTATCGGAGAAATAGACTCATTACCTTCAAGGTCGTTAAGAAAATGTCTGAAATAATATGTTTGCAATGGGGTTAGAGCGTCTTTCGCCGCGAAACAGAATATAGCCTCCAGCACCGAGGTCTTACCGCAATTGTTTTCGCCGAATAATAGATTTACCTGACCGAGCTTGTCCAGGGTCAGATCAGTTATCGCTCTGAAATTTTTAATTGTAATTTTATTCAGCATGGCATTAGCCTCTTAAGGTAGGTCAAGCATCCCTGCTTGACATTTAACTCATTCCAGATTCACAATATCACACGGTCTTGCTTTGAGCTTAGGTTTACAATTGTTCTGATAATTCAAATTCCAATTATATTTATCACAAGCGAGACGCTTGTGCTACCTTCTCATACATCCGAGCAATTCTCAAGCATCCCTGCTTGACATTTAACTCATTCCAGATTCACAGTATCACACGGTCTTGCTTTGAGCATAGGTTTACAATTGTTCTGATAATTCAAATTCCAATTATATTTATCACAAGCGAGACGCTTGTGCTACCTTTTCATACATTCTGGCAATTCTCAGCAGCTTGCTCTCGGTAAAATATGACGACATTATCTGCAGGCCAATGGGCATACCATCGTCGCCTTTACCGCAGGGTATGCTTATCGCCGGGATGCCTGCCAGGTTCACCGCAATAGTGTAGATGTCTGACAGGTACATCTTGAGCGGGTCATTTGTCTTTTCGCCAAAAGCAAAGGCAGTCTCCGGAGCAGTCGGGCACATAATACAATCGCAGAGCTTGAAGGCCTTCTCGAAATCCTGCCGGATAAGATTACGAACCTTCAGAGCCTTCAAATAATAGGCATCATAGTAACCGGCACTAAGGGCATAAGTACCCAGCATAATCCGGCGTTTAACCTCAGCACCAAAGCCCTCGGCCCTGGAAGAGCTATACACATCGATATAATCTTTGGGGTTCGGCGTGCGATAGCCATAATGTACGCCGTCATAACGAGTTAAGTTACTGGAACATTCTGCCGTAGCAACCATATAATAGGTTGCGATCGAATATGGCATACTGGGCATGTCAACTTCAACTATCTCGGCACCCATCTTCTTATATCTGGCCAGGGCCTCATCTACGCTTCTGCGGACATCATCATGCAGACCTTCAGAGGCAATAAACTGTTTTACCACACCGATCTTGAGACCGTCAACCGGCTCGTCAAGTTTCGCCAGATAATCTTCATTGGGCGCCAGATCAGTATTAATACTGGTTGAGTCCCTGTCATCATACCCGGCAATAGCGTTCATCAGTAAAGCCGTATCAGCCACATTGCGGCCAAAGGGTCCGATCTGATCTAAGCTACTGGCATAAGCCACTAACCCATAACGACTTACGCGGCCATAGGTTGGTTTCAGCCCCACCACGCCACAAAAGCTGGCCGGCTGACGAATCGAGCCGCCAGTATCACTACCCAGTGAGACAAAGGCCATATTTGCCGCTACCACCGCGGCAGATCCGCCGGAACTGCCGCCTGGAACTTTACCCGGGTCATGCGGATTGGCCGTCTTTTTCAACGCGGAATTTTCACAGCTCGACCCCATGGCAAACTCGTCCATATTGGTCTTACCTATTATAACAGCATCAGCCTTCTCCAGCAGTTCAATCACATGAGCATTATAAGGCGCCCGGAAATTCTCCAGCATCTTCGAACCGCAAGTCGTAGTACCAAAAGCAGTGCATATATTATCTTTCACGGCAATGGGCAGACCAGCCAGAATACCAACCGGTTCACCCGCAGCGATCCGGGCATCAATAGCATCGGCCTTTTGCAGGGCCTCTTGTTTATACAAACTCAGATATGCCCCTACTTGCGGCTCGACCTGCTCGATCCGGGCAAAAACTGCTTCAACCGCCTCACGGCTGGTCATTTCCCTGCTCTTTATCCTGGTTACAGCTTCTACTGCTGACAATTGCTCTATATTCATTTAGTTTACCTTTATTCCTGGTAATATTTCCTTATTATCACTCAACTGCCTTCGCCCAGCACTCGTGGAATTGCAAAATACTCACCATCTCGCTGCGGGGCATTCTGCAAGGCCTTATCATTGGTAAGCGACGGCCTGATCACATCTTCGCGGAACACATTGCACACCGGCAGGCTATGTGCCAGCGGCTCAACACCGTCAGTATTAACCTGGTCAAGCTGATCAACATAACCCAGAATAGCACCAAGCTGCCCGGTAAATTGCTTTATCTCCTGATCAGGGCAGTTCAAACGGGCCAGTTTGGCTACCTGACGAACATCCTGCTCTGTAAGCTCATGCGACATAATAACTTCCTTCTAATTTTCCTTAATGCTGTCATCTGCCTTTTTACCGGCAAAAACACTATCTCAAAATTATTTATTATCTGACTTTGGTTCATCTGATAAAATAAACAGAGTTTAACCTTTGTAACAATAAGCAACAGGCCAAACCGCAGGCACAATTCTATCTATTAATAAGAATATTGCAAAACTCAATTTTAATTATGAACCCTAATTTCACTTAACTACTTATCTTACAAGCAATAACAAAAAAAATACCAAAAATTAAACTTTTTCTTTAGTAATAGAACCAGAATGTCACTTTCGCTGTTAATTACTTGAATTTGAATAGTGAGTAACTATAATATAAGGTTTCTTCGAGTATTGTAACTCGAAAAAACAATTATTTGAGAGACAAAAATGGATAAGGCGACACAGAAAGCAAAAGGTCTGATCGAAGCATTGAGCTTCATAAGGCAGTATAAGGACAAGATCGTAGTGATCAAGCTGGGCGGTTCTCTGATGGAAGAAGACCACTCCCAGAGGCAATTACTCAACGATGTTGTGTTCATGTCAGCTGTCGGCATGCGTCCTATACTGGTTCACGGCGGAGGCAAGAGCGTAAGTGCAGCAATGAAAGAAGCGGGTATTGAGCCGCATTTCGTGCAGGGCCGACGCTATACCGACGAAAAGACCCTTCTGATCGCCGAGCAGGTGCTGGTAAATGAGATAAATAAGAGCATAGTAGAATCGCTCAATTTTCTCGGAGCCCAGGCCATGGGCCTGCATTCATTAAGCAGTTGCGTAATAACCGCCCAGAAGATACAGCTAGATGGCGAAGATGGCCGTAAGCTGGACATAGGCATGGTTGGCGATGTTACCGATGTTAACGCTGACCTGCTCAAGGTGCTCTGTCATGCTGGTGTTGTACCGGTAATTGCCCCGATCGGCGTTAATAAGGCCGGTGCCAAGCTCAATATCAATGCTGACACTGTAGCCGGCAAGGTTGCTGCCGCCGTAGGAGCTGCCAAACTGGTAATGATGAGCGATACGCACGGCATATACGAAAAGCCGGGCGATGAAGCTACTCATATCAGCAAACTGACACAGTCTGAAGTTGAAGAGCACATTGCCTCGGGCGTGATCTCCGGCGGTATGCTGCCTAAGGTCGATGCCTGCCTCGAAGCCCTGCACAGCGGCGTTGAGCGAGCCCACATAATCGATGGCAATATACTTCATTCCCTGCTTTTAGAAATATATACAGATAAAGGCATAGGCACATTGATAACTCAGTGAGCTAACCTACCACAAATATAACACACACCAAACTGCAGGATGCTTTCTGGCAGTAGTATTTTTATTTACTGTTGCTAAGGATCCCTGTTTCTGGTGTTTATTGAACAGGAAGAAATAAAATGAATTTCGACGAAATTAAAAATCTATATGATAATTATGTGATCGCCAATTATGGCCGGTTGCCTTTTGCCATAACCAAAGGCAAGGGCAGCAAAATTTGGGACTCAACCGGCAAAGAATATCTGGATATGTTCCCCGGCTGGGCGGTAAGCGGCATTGGCCATTGCCACGACAAAGTGGTAAACGCTATTTGCGATCAGGCAAAAGAACTTATCCATATTGACAACTCATTTTACAATGAGAAGCAGGCGGTTTTGGGCAAGATGCTGTCAGAACGGTCTTTTGGCGGTAAGTTTTTCTTTTGTAACAGCGGAGCAGAAGCAAATGAAGCAGCCCTGAAACTCTCACGCCTGCACACCGCGAAAAATAAATACAAGATCATCAGCTTTGAAGGCGGTTTCCATGGCCGGACCATGGGCGCAGTAACGGCTACAGCTCAGCCGAAGTACCACAAAGGCTTCCTGCCGCTGGTGCCGGGCTTTATCTATCTGCCTTTTAATGACATTGACGCTCTGAAGGCGGCTTTTGACGATGAGGTCTGTGCGGTAATAGTTGAACCGATCCAGGGCGAAGGCGGCGTCCGTCCGGCTACCCCTGAATTTCTGGCTACTATCCGCGAGCTCTGTGATGCCAACGAGGCATTGGTGATCTGGGACGAAGTGCAGACTGGTATGGGTCGTACTGGTAAGTGGTTCGGCTACCAGCATTATGACATTGTGCCGGACATTATGTCTCTTGCCAAAACGCTGGGCGGCGGTATATCGATCGGTGCTATCGGTGTACGGGCTGAAGTTGCAGCATCGCTGGTGCCAGGCACTCACGCTTCAACCTTTGGCGGCAATCCGCTGGCCTGTGCAGCTTCCATTGCCACAATAGAAGCGATTGAAGAAGAAAAGTTAATCGAAAACACCATTAAAATGGGCCAGTACACCATGGAAAAACTGGCTGAATTACAGACTCGTCATAGTTGTATAAAGGAAGTACGCGGTAAAGGGCTTATGCTGGGTATTATCCTGGACCGGCCAGGTGCCGATATTGTTGCTGCCTGCTGGACCAAAGGTGTTCGTATTAACTGTACCCAGAATACAGTGATCAGATTTATGCCGCCTATGGTGGTAACAGCTCAGGAGATCGACGCAGCGGTTGGTATCCTCGATGCCGTAATGACAGAAATGAGTATATAAAGTTGTTTTAGCCAGGGCCAGAGCTGTCTGTTCGTTAAGACGGCTTGTTATGCCGGGCTGATTTATCCTCAAATTTAAAGGTATTTTTATGAGTAAGCATTTCCTGGAGGTAGCAGATTTCACCAGTCAGGAGATAAAGGATGTCCTTTATCATGCCGGTGAACTTAAGAAGCTCTATCTTAATGGTGGAAATGACCTGTGCCTTGATGGCCGGGTCATGGCTTTGATATTTGAAAAACCTTCCAGTAGAACAAGGATCAGTTTTGAAACCGCTATGTACCAGCTAGGCGGTGATGTAATCTATTTAAAACGAGAAGACATAGGTGCTTTGGGCGAGCGCGAGCCGGTCAAAGACCTCACTCGTGTGCTTAACGGCATGGTAGATGTAGTAGTGGTGCGTACCTTTGCCCACGAAAACCTGCTGGAAATGACCCGCCATGCAACTATTCCTATTATCAATGCACTGAGCGACAGCACCCACCCCTGCCAGGCAATGGCCGATATAATGACCATAAACGAAGAGGTAGGTTCGCTCGAAGGGCTTAAGATCGCTTTTATCGGAGATGGCAATAATGTAGCGACATCTCTGGGTATCGCCTGCGTAAAAATGGGCGCTAATTATGTCATGGCCGGGCCACAAGGCTATATCGATAAGGCCATCAGACTGGACCTGATCGAAGATAAGGCACAAAAGCATAATTGTTCGTTCTATATAACCCACGACCCACGCGAAGCCGCTGCTGATGCCGATGTTATTTATACTGACACCTGGACCAGCATGGGCTGCGAAAGTCAGAAGGAAAAGAGAATTAAAGACTTCTCGGGCTATCAGGTCAATAAAGAACTGGTAGCACTAGCCAAACCCAATTGCAAGATAATGCACTGCCTGCCCGCCTATCGCGGCTTTGAAATAACCGACGAGGTTATTGAATCGCCCAATAGCATAGTATTCCAACAGGCAGAGAACAGATTGCATGTTCAAAGAGAGATAGTTAAGTATCTCATGACAGGAAAGATGTAAAATGAAAGTATTACTGGTAGGAAGCGGCGGACGCGAACATGCCCTGGCATGGAAACTCTCAAAATCAAAACTCTGCAAGCATCTGTATATTGCTCCGGGTAACCCTGGCACTGCTCAGTTTGGAACAAATGTCGGCATAAATGATAACGACATAGAAGGCCTGGTAAAATACGCCGTTGAGAAGAAGATCGACTTTGTAGTTGTCGGGCCGGAAGACCCGCTGACCCTGGGACTGGTAGATAAGCTGGAAGAAAAAGGCATTAAAGCCTTTGGCCCGCATAAAGCCGCTGCCGCCCTGGAAGGCGATAAGGCCTTTTCCAAAAAAATGATGCAGGCATGCTCGATCCCTACTGCTGACTGTCAGGTGTTCAGCGATTTTAACGAAGCTAAGGCATACATAGCCTCACGCGACTCTGGCGTAGTGGTCAAGGCCTCTGGCCTGGCCAAAGGCAAGGGCGTTTATGTGTGCAGTGAGCCCAGCGATGGTATTTTAGCGGCCGAAAAGATAATGGTCGATAAGATATTTGGTGATGCCGGCGATCAGATATTAGTAGAAGAAAAACTCATCGGTCAGGAGACCTCTATTCTTGCCTTTGTCGATGGTCATACCATTTATGTCATGGAGACCAGCCAGGACCATAAGGCAATTGGCGAAGGCGACACCGGCCCTAATACCGGCGGCATGGGCGCTTACAGCCCCGCTCCTGTATGCACAGATAAGATATTGTCTCAGATCCAGCGAGAAGTGCTTGTTCCCATAGTTGACGGCATGAACCGTAACGGATCACCATATAAGGGTGTACTTTACGCCGGGATAATGATAACCGCAGGCGGACCTAAGGTACTGGAATTCAACGCCAGATTTGGCGACCCGGAAACTCAGCCTATTCTCATGCGTCTCAAATCTGACCTGCTGGAAATTATGCTGGCAGTAGTTGAAGAAAGACTCGACAAAATAACCATTGAATGGGACCCACGCCCGGCGGTATGTGTTGTTGTCTCTTCCGGCGGATACCCCGGCGACTATGAAAAGGGTAAAAAGATCACCGGCATAGAAAACGCCGAAGCTCTGGAAGATGTGAAGGTATTTCATGCCGGGACAAGATTCTCCGCTGATGGCGAACTGCAAACCAGCGGCGGACGGGTACTGGGTGTAACTGCCTGCGGCAAAGACATTGCCGCCGCCCGCGAAAGAGCTTACGAGGCAGCAGCCAAGATCAAGTTCGACGGTGCTTATTACCGCAGAGACATTGGCGATAAGGCTTTGAAATAATACCGGCAGAATTGAAGATGCCTGAACAAAATGGCCTTTAGCAATGAAGGCCGGAAATAATATAAACCAGAACAAGGCTCGTCATAAAGATGGGCCTTAGTTTTTAATGGCAAAATAATGAAAATAGCAATTGTGATCGAAAGATATAACCCACTACGCGGTGGGGCCGAGCGAAGCAGTATGGAAATGGCATCAGCTCTGGCAGCTCTGGGCCACTGTGTCTCTATTATCGCCGGACGGGTAGAAATAGGCGACAACATACCTCAACCGGTCGGCGTTGACATTATCGACCTGCAAGTGAAAGCCGCCCGCTCTCTCTGGTTCAGCATATTCGACCGCACCCTTTGTGAATATCTGAAGAGCCATTCTTTTGACATTGTCCACTCTATTACCCCGGTAAGCAACATGGATGTATATCAGCCGCGAGCAGGCAGCCAATTGCATGCCCTGAACCGCCATATAGAACAATATCGCGGCCTTAAACGACTCTGGAAAAGAGTTACCAGCAATTGCAATCGTGCCAGAGTATTGCGTCTGAAAGCGGAAGGCAGTTTATGCCGAAACCACAACGGGCCGACAATTGCAGTATTAAGCAATTATGTCGCCCGCCAGTTCGTCAATGACTATAAAGTGTCAGAGTCGCGCCTGTGCCTGATAAGAAATGCCATAAATGTTCAGCGATTCCAGAATGAAAGCGTAGCTGCCAGTGCCCATGCCCTGCGTAACCGGTTTGACCCTGACAATAAACTGGCTCTTATCGTACATGTATCAGAGGACCCGGACCGGAAAGGACTTTCTGAACTTATCTCTGCTATGGCTCTGGTCTGTAAGCAGCAGCCATCTGATGCCCGTCCTGTACGCCTGCTGGCAGTTGGCAGTTATGATTATACCAGGTATTATCAGCAGGTACGCAAGCTGGGCCTGGACGGCTCTGTCGTGTTTTTTGGCCCAACCCGGGAAATACCCGCAATGATGAAAATGGCCGATGCTCTGATACTGCCCACCTGGGACGATGCCTGCTCGCGAGTGGTAATGGAAGCCCTGGTAGCAGGCACACCGGCTGTCTCCACTGCCTATAACGGCGCCTCTGAACTTTTCGCCCAGGGCAAATACGGCATAGAGATAAACTCACCAGCCGACTTAAGCCAACTCGCCGATGCCATAAACGACATTGCCAAACCAGCACAAACAGAACAATTCAAAAATGCGCTGGCCAGTTCAGACCTGCATGAATCTTTGTCAATGGCCAGACATGCCCGCGAACTGATCGATCTTTATAACAGCATATTACAGAAGAGATAGCAGTTGTTATTTCTGCCAGTCCTGTATTTAAAACAGAACGGCCCGGCGAGAACAATTTCGTTCCTGCCGGGCCGTAACTTTTTCAGTCAAATCATATACAGATCATTTGAGCCACTCTGAACTCAATACGGCAAAGTCCAGCAGATCAGTTACACCATCACCACCGGCGGGTGCAATATCGGCCGGCAACATGCCCGGCTTACACCAGCTATCAGCCAGAATAGCCAGGTCTGCAATGTCAACCGCCCCTGAACCATCAAGGTCAGACAAATACGGCTGCCAACTAAGACGCGGATACTCACTGCCGGGTATATCTAACTGCCAGACGCCGGAGCCTGGAGCAAAATCCCAACCACAAGAAGCATATATATCTGTGGTAACCATCTCCTGGGTAGTCAACCCAATGCCATAATCCGGGAACCACGGATCAAATGAAACACTTATGCCGGAAAACTCTGTGTCCCAGAAACTATTATATATACTGGGATAATCCTGCTCAGAATACCATTCACAATATGACACCAGACCACCGGCTGCATGACTGTAAGAATCATATTGCATAGCCACCGCCGCATAACAATTATTTACACTGCCATTATACATGTAATTGATCAGGCCGCCTATTTCACAATAATCCATAGTCTGCAAAACAGTAATCGACCCTCTGGCATAACTATCAGTCACCTGAGCATTATACAGCGAGCCAAGTAAACCACCCGCCGATAAATAGCCATTATCAGATACTATATCAGCATAAGCAAAACATCTGTCAATACAACTGCCATCAGGTATATCATCAGATTCATCAAAGCCCAGCATTCCGACCAGACCGCCAACATTGCTACAACCATTAACCTGCATGGCAATATAAGATGAGCAACGAGTCAGGCGTGCATAGCTATAGCCCCTGCCGGCCACTCCGCCAATACTATAAGAATCCTGACTATCTATATTTAATGATCCGGTCATGGAGACATTATCCAGCCGACTGCCTGTTACCTTACCCACTACACCGCCAACAGATGAGCACCAGTCTGCACCTAAAGACACTGACCCTCTCACCTCTATATTACTCAATGCAGAGTCCCAGAGATAACCGGCAAGTAAGCCAACGCTGTATATCTCGTAATACATATCTTCACCATATTCAAGACTAATGTCACAGTTACTTAGTTTCAGATCACTTATACGAGCCCCTTTAACAAAACCGAACAGGCCCGTATTTTCACTATAACCCCAATCTTCAAGCATAACCGGCTTTAGCGACATGCCGCTTATGACATGACCATTACCATCAAATACACCCCGGAATGGAGCATAATAATAATTCCAGTCCCAGCTTTCGCCATAAACCTGGCCGATTACTGCCTCACTGAAACTGCCATCATAATTATCGCCCAGATAAGTAAGATCAATATCAGAGACAAGCTCAATATACTTATCGTAATCCTGAACACGATATGACAACAAGAGCAGGTCACCGGCACTTGCTATCTTCAAAGGTGAACCCGGACAACCGCTGCCTCCCTGACTATATGGCGAGCGACCTATCACCTGATAGAGATCAATACTCTGACCGCTTATAAGCTCAGTACCAGCCGCCGGCGTTTGCTCTGCTATCAAATGGACACTTACTGCATTATCATAACAATTCAATACTGAACCGCAGGCTATACCAGAGGCAGCCAGAGCATCTATTGCCTCTTGCTTTGTCATACCTCGCACATCCGGCATTATCTGCCTGCTCTGCCAGGCAAAGCCAGGATATGAACCATTATTCACTACCCAGGTATCAGATGTACCATTTTCACTTTCCTGATCCAGGTCCCAACCGGCCAGCCTGTATGTCTCACGATCTCTCATCATGCCAGAGATAAGAGCTGCCCCCGGCGTCGGCTCCTCTCCATCATATTCCTTATCAACAGGCAGGCCCGATATACTCTGATCCCAGAAGCAATTGAATACGCCCTGATCGCTGCTCTCTTCTGACCACCAGTCATTTTCATAATATCCGATCAGACCATTAACATCATAGCTATCATCTTCATTATAATTCATACCCACAGCAGCGAAGCAGCGTTCTATCCTGGCATTATATGCATTTCCAACCAGACCACCACAGCCATTGCTCATCCCATAATTGTCTATGCGGCCATTGGCATAACTGTCGCTTACTGTTGCATATTGCGATACAGAACCAATAAGACCACCAACACTTTCACTATCGGCAACTTGAATTAAAGCGTGGGCACAACTCTCACTGACACTACTATGTTCGTTCTCGGAGTCGCTAGCACCAAGACTGCCTAACAAACCGCCTATACTATAACCATTATAGGGCACACTGATATATACATCAGACTGACATTTGCTTAATTGCGAACTGCAATCAGCTCGGCCGGCCAAACCGCCAATACCTGAGCTTTCATTGTCTCCGGATGTTGACAGCAGCAGACTGCCAGAAACCTCTACCGCTGTTACATTGCCCGCGGCAATACTTCCGGCCAATATACCAACTCTATGAGAGCCTTTCTGGCTGCTGATATAAGCATCTGCTATTGTCAGATCACAGACTGTACCGGTGCTTATATAGCCAAATAAACCCAGATATCTATATTCATAATAATCATCATCATAAATCATATCCGGCTTGATAACTAAACCGGATATGGTCTTGCCATTGCCATCAAAGCTGCCCGAAAATGGTGTGCCGTTCCATTCCCAGTCGCCATTGCTGGGAGCTATAACTGCACTACTAAAACTGCCATCAGGGTTATCGCCCATTCCCATCAGATCAATATCGCTGGTAAGTATAAAACTCATACCATAGTCTTTACTCCGATAAGATAACAACAGCAAATCGCCAACACTGCTTATCCTGAGCGGATCATCGCTTGAGCCGCTACCACCAGAATATGGCGATGGGCCTCGCGATATATTAACAACTATACTCCGGTCGAGAGTTATCTGCTCTCCACTAACTGGCATCTGGCTGATTATCTGTCCTGCCGGGACACTATCACTATAAAGCCAGAACTGACTGCCCAGCTTATAGCCGCTGCCGAGCAAAATGTCCTGAGCCGGAGCCACGCTCCAACCAGCCAGCTCTGGCACAGCTATAAAGCTGAGCCCCTGCCAGCTCAAGCGAGGGTAATCAATACCTTGTTCTATCGACCAGATATCAGAGGTGCCGTCCTGGTCACCGGTAAAATCAAAACCAATAAAGCTGGAACTGTCTGTCATCTCACTATAGGTAAGCCCTGCTGCTTTAAAATCTTTAGCACCCGGCAGCTCAAGGTAATAACAACTTACCAGCTCACCATTACTGACCCCGCAAAATGAATATACATCACTTGACGGCCTGACGACAGATACGCCACCCAGTGAAAAACATCTTTCGATCAAGTTTGAATTATTACCACAGAAAGCACCTGTAGCATATTCGCCCTGAACCTGAACGGCACTATAGCAATCAATAATTAATCCGGTATTATCACCACATAAGCCGCCGGTATAACCATACCCACTCAATTCGCCGCTGACATAACATTGCTTTATCTCGGCACCATATTCTACTATACCGCACAAACCACCAGTATAATCTCCACCAATCATATTTACACTTGTCAAAGCCAGATCTGTAACCAGACCAGGTTCGCCCAATGTGCCGATCAAGCCGCAAACTGCTTCTGAACTTTCAATCGTAAGATTGCTTATAGTATGCCCGTTTCCATTAAAACTACCCGTGAACATTCCCTCAGATGCAATAACCGCATCATTAAATATTATACCGCTCATATCTATATCATTGGTAAGAGCAAAGCAACTGCCATATTCACTTACCATCTCGCCCATAGCGATCAGATCGGCAGGCGTTGCGATACGGTAAGGATCACTTTCAATACCGCTGCCGGGTAGCGAAGGTGTATCAAGCTCCATACTATAATAGTCACTCTCTGAGGCTATGTCATTATCATATAGCTGCGGATACTGACCATAACCCTCACCTACAACCAGCGGATTAAGATAGCTATACAATTCTTCACCTGACAGTAAATTGTTAGCATTAATATCGCTAATCCCTGTCCGCATAGCCGCCAGCATATACTCGGTAAACAGACCATTCTGATAGCTATCAACCTCGTAGGAATATTCATCATCATTACTGGCAGTGATCACAAAGACATTGGTATTATTCAGATCTTTCTTTCTTACCTGCAAGTCAGCGGCAAAGCCATCGCCTGCCGCCACCCTGGCTTTACTGCCTGAGATACTCTTGGAATACACCCCTTCTCCTACTGCACTTTTAATAGCACCACCAGAAAAACAAGAATCAATGAAAATACAAACCGTCCCGCAACTGCTCCCGCTGAACCATTGCGTAAGCTGGTCATCGGTTATATCGCCATCATATGCACAAAGAGCCTCGTCCTGACCATCTGCCTCATCATACGGTGCGGTATCGGTAACAGTTGTACCATGCCCTGAAAAGAAAAACACACATACATCTGATGGCCCGGCACCAGCTAACATCGTACTTATCGCCGTCTGAATATTGCTACTGCTCGCAGCAGCATCGAGCAGTAAAGAAATATTGCCCAACTGCCAGTTAGTATCACGCAATAGTTCAGTCCTGAAATCCATAGCATCATTATCGCTATACTGCAAATCACCAGAACCAGGATAATCTGCCACACCAACAATAACAGCCCGATAACTCTGAGAATAAGCTGAAACCGCCAGTGATAACAGAACCGACAAAAGACACAACAACTTTTTCATTTTTTACCTCTTAATATTATGATTACTTTGTCTGCAAACGACATTAATGATCCCCATAGATACCCGAAAACAAATAGCTATAATATTTTCAACTGATAGTGGACCACAACCACGGGCCAACTTATCGCTATATTAAGTTTCACACAAAAAAATCGACATCTGTTAGAGCTTATATTCTAACACTGTAGCTAAAACTGTCAAATTAAATTGATCTTACATTTATTAATTTACAACGACAGCTACTCTGCGATCAATTAACCCGTTCAAAAAATCATTCACTAAACCCTGATGCACCATTTGTTTATAATAAGATTAGCTATACGAAATGGCTTTTATGTGCTAAAATATCATCATGAAAAATTATATTGTTATTTGGCTGATTTTTTCTTTAGTGCTAATGACGGGCTGCAAAAACCCAAATATTTCGGGTATAAAGCCAGCCGATAGCAACACCAATATCGCTATCCTGGAAAACCTGCCCACGGTAACTTCTGTCCAAAAGCATACTATTCCGGTCGGCGAGATTGAATATGCCGCTCTCAAGATCGAAACCAGCCATTATATAATTTATACAACAGTAACTGACCGGCTCATTCTTCGCAGGCTGCCCATGCTGCTGGAATCGGCCTGGCAAAACTTTCATAGCTTCACACCAGACACCCGACCCCGGCAGTCGGCTAAAGGCCAGGTCTATTATTTTAATACCCGTCAGCAATGGCTTGATTTTTCCAGATCATTTGCTCCCGAAAGTTTTCATATATTCGAGCAGGTTCGCTCTGGCGCTTATTGCCATAACCGCACTTGTGTTGCCTGGCAGATATCGCGTCAGGCTGATTTTTCTGTTCTCACTCATGAAGCCTGGCATCAATATTGCGACCT
>JAFGDI010000357.1 GCA_016932145.1 Sedimentisphaerales bacterium | reverse complement strand
TTCCAGGTCGGCAGAGGCTGTACTGATAGCGGAGAGATTAAATGACTCTGTGAGAATAGCCATAATATCTGGAGTGATAAATGCCGGGAGTGTTGGTCCGAGCTTAATATTTTTCATACCCAGATAGAGCATGGTAAGTAAAATAGCCACTGCTTTTTGCTCATACCAACTGAACATAATAGAGAGAGGCAATTCATTGACTGTACAATTGAGCTTATCGGCAAGTATCAGGGCAATGCGAATAGCCGAGTAGGCATCATTGCACTGGCCGATATCAAGTAATCGAGGTATGCCGGCGATACTGCCGAACTCACGCTTATTGAAGCGATATTTACCGCAGGCCATAGTCATAATGATACAGTCTTGCGGAACAGACTTGGCCAGCTCAGTGAAATAACTGCGGCCCGGCCCGGCACCATCGCAACCGCCGATAAGGAAAATATGGCGAATACGACCATCGTTGATGAGACCGACGATCTGATCGGCCATAACCGAAACGGTATGATGAGCAAAGCCGATAATAATATCATGTATCGGCTGAGGATGGTTAAAGCCCGGCAGTGACTGAGCTGCGGCAATAACGGGAGAAAAGTCTTTATCATCACCAATATGAATAATACCCGGCCAGGCGACAGGCCCGGCGGTAAAGATGCGGTCAGCATAAGCCTCAGTAGGCGGCTGGATACAATTAGTAGTCATAAGTATTGGCCCGGGGAAATCGGCGAACTCTCGTTGTTGTTCCTGCCAGGAACCGCCATAGTTGCCCACCAGATGTGAATATCTCTGGAAATGGGGGTAAGCCAGTGCGGGCAGCATTTCGCCATGGGTATAGACATTTATATCTTTATCTGCTGTTTGTTTCAAGAGCAGGTCAAGGTCATGAAGATTATGACCACTGACAAGAATTGCCTTACCCAGCACAGGAGTAGTTCTGACAGTAGTTGGTGCCGGGTGGCCAAAGGTTTCGGTATGGGCACGGTCAAGATTATCCATAGCGGTATAGTTAAGTTCACCAACCCGTAATGCCATAGGGATAAGCTGATCGGGGTCTGAAGGTTCCGCAGCGAGAAAAGCCAGTGCCTCAATAACACCGCCATCGATGCGTTCGGAGTAATAACCCAGATCAAGAACATGATAGAGATACGAGGCCAGCCCTTTAATTCCGTAGAGTATAAGTTCTTGTAAGCCGGCAACCGAATCGCCAAACTTGCCGCGTCGTCCGGCAATAGTATGATATTGAGCGATGTTCATAAGGTTGGCCAGCTCAAGTGATTCGATGGTGATCAGTCCGCAAGGAGGAATAGCCGCGGTTCTGACCTTAGCAATGGCGAGATTAAGATGATCGACAAAAGTAATAAGTCGGTCTGAAGAGAAATCGACATTGGTAACAGTAGCATAGAGGCTGTCATAAATTAGCGGCATGAATGTTGCCGGGTCTATATGCTGCTGCCTTATATACCAGGCGAGTACCCGAACCTGATGGACGATTATATCTTGCAGAGCGGCACAGGCTGGTTCTTTACCACAACGGCCGACAATAGCACAACTGCGAAACTCACTGCCCTGCTCACATTGATAGCAACACATTTCCATACCACTCACCTGCCTTAGTTATCGAACTGGACTTAACTGGCCAGATAAAGAAAATACCTGACCAGTAAATTCCAGAGCGAATTATGTCTATAGCAATTTTTCCTGCTTTACAGCACCATCAAGGGTGATAGTAACTTCATTAACAGGCAAACTACTGCCAGCCTGACTACGAGCCTGGAGAACCGTTGCGCTAAGACCAGAGCAACAAGGAACCTCCATTCTCACAACGGTAACACTGCGTGGATTGCCATAAGCGAAAAACGCAGTAAGTTTTTCGAGATAGCCATCCTGAATATCAAGTTTGGGACAGGCAATGACCAGGCCCTTACCGGCCAGAAAGTCTTTATGAAATGAGCCATAGGAAAAAGCACTACAGGAAGCAGCGATAAGGATATCAGCATTTTGAAACTGTTGCGCTTCAGGACGGATAAGATGTAACTGGATCGGCCATGCCCCCAGCTCAGAAGTATTTGCTGATTGAGGCGTGGGAGCGGCACTATTACATTGACATGGAGAATTATGGCCGGCGCGATCGAAGTTCAAAGCCCTCTGCGAAGGGCACCCGCCACCACCATGAGTATGATGGCGATCAAAAGATACTGCCTGCTGAGAAGGACAGCCGCCAGAAGTTTTAGCCGCCGCTGGAGATTGCACCTCAACATCGATAAATTCGATAGCATCAACAGGGCACTTACCAATACAAACGCCCATCCCATCGCAAAAATCTTCACGAACGAGCTTAGCCTTGCCATTAACCATAGCCAGAGCCCCGCCGGGACAGGCATTGGCACATTTGCCGCAACCGATACACTTTTCTTCGTCGATCTTTATAACTTTTTTTGTCGCCATTATTTAACAGTTCCTTAATAATTTCCGCCTGAGTAATTCACAATTAGTTATTACACTACAGGAAATTATAGTACCGTCTGTTCCTGTAAATCAACCGGCTATATAGGTTTTTTTTTACCTATATAAAGCACAGCCCCACGACATTGTCTGCCGGGGTATTGTATCGGTAATAACAATAGTAAAAATAAACCAATTGAAACATAAAAAAGACAGTCCGGTAATATCGTTAAGATTTAAGCTGAAAATGAGATTACAGACAAAACACCTGTTTAGTTACAGGACCTGGATATATAGTTCTGATCCGAGAGTCATCAGAAATCAAAAAGTGCATACCAGCCCCTCAAATTGAGTAAAATACATTATCTAAGGCCTTATAACTGAAATAAGCAAGTAAAAGCGACACAAGGCACAAAAATGCTAACAAGCTATTTTACACACACTTAGCACAATCTGGTCTTATATCAGAAATATAATACTGCATAACTGTTTCATTTATTGGCCGTACAGGTCGAATATATCAGCGGGTGATTGTCAGGTTTGACGATCTATTATATTATTAAACAGTGACATAATAGTTAACATGATTACGGTAAAAGGTAAAAGGATTCTGTTGAGGTACTCCGAAATCCCGAGTATCGGGGTTGAGGTACTAAATCCCGAGCTCGCTTCGGGGACGCGAAAGTATTTTAACTATTAACGATAACTGTGAACGGTTACATAGTCACGAACTATAGCGAAGGAAAAAAAGATGGGAAATTTAAGCCTGAAAGCAAAATTATCGATTTTAAGCTACATATCAATTATTGCCCTGATCGGATTTGTAATTAATTCGCTGGTGCATGGTCAAAAGGTGATGAGTCAGATGAATAAAGTACAAAGTCTGACAGAATTAGCAGTAATGACAAGTAACTATGTACACGAAACCCAGAAAGAACGAGGTCGAACAGCGGTGTATCTGGGTAGTAAAGGTGAGAAGTTCAGCAATGAATTAAATCAACAGCGAAGCCAGACAGACCTGGCAGGTAGCAACCTGGAGAAGAAACTATCTGATTTTGCCGTAGAGAAATTCAGTAAAGAATTTCAAAGCTCACTGGCAAATGCTATTGGCAAAATGGAAATGCTTCAGAATTACAGGAGCAGGATATCAGGCCAGCAGATAACAGCAGATGACGCTATATCATATTATACTGAAATGAACCGATCATTTCTGAACTGCGTAGCGGCAATTACAAGAGAAACCACCGACAGTGAAGTAATTACCAGGCTCATAGGGTATGACAGTCTGATGCAAGCGAAAGAACTGTCAGGCATAGAACGGGCTATATTAAGTGCTACCTTTGCCAGCGATAGTTTTGCACCTGGTATGTACCCTCGTTTTGTGAAACTGGTAGGTCAGCAGGAGGTATTAATAAACACTTTCAAAACAATGTCTTCAACTGAGCTGATAAGCTATTATAACAATACTGTAAGCGGCAGATCGATAGATGAAGTTAATCGCATGCGTGAGATAGCACTGGCCAGATTTAATACAGGCGGCTTTGAAATATCTGCTGATCAATGGTTCAATACTGTTACTGAAAAAATTGACAGGTTAAAAGAAGTGGAAGATCATATCGCAGGAGAATTATTGCAATATAGCGGCGCAATAAAGGCACGGGCCTCTGTCAATTTAATGCTTTTGGGCACTCTGATGCCTGCTGGTTTGATATGTGTATTTATAATCAATAGCTATATTATTCGCGGAATACTTAAGACCATGGGTTATACAATACAACAGCTTGACACGACTTCACAGACCATACTTATGTCAGCAGGTCAGATATCAAGTGCATCGAATAATCTGGCCCATGACGCTATGGAGCAGGCGGCGGCATTAAATGAGGCTGCCAGCCAGTTGGACACGATATCCAATGTAACGGCAAAGAATACAGAAGATGTTAAGCAGGCAAGAGCTCTGGCTACCGCAGCTTCAGAAGCAGCAAATAATGGCACCAATACGATAGACCATATGAATGAGGTTATAAATGATATGCTAAACTCAGCAGAAGCAACCGGCAAGATCGTAAAGGTAATTGACGAGATAGCATTTCAGACCAACCTCTTAGCACTTAATGCTTCAGTAGAAGCCGCTCGTGCAGGTGAGGCTGGCAAAGGGTTTGCAGTCGTTGCAGAAGAAGTTCGCAATCTGGCTATGCGTTCAGCAGAATCGGCGCGTAAGACATCAGAGATGATCGAGAAGTCATTAGCAGGAGCTAAAGCAAGTGTAGATATTGCTCGAGAGGCCAATAACATCTTCAACGAAATAACGCGCAGGAACAATGAAGTATCTGCAATTACCGTGAGTATCTCAGAGACAACTCAGGCTCAGGCTGAAAGCATAAGCCAGATAAACCAGAATGTTAAAAATATGACCCAGATCACTAATAATAGTGCAGCTATGAGCGAACAGACAGCCAGTGCCTCTGAGGATATGAATGTCCAGTCGCAGCAGCTTAATCAGGTGGTAGAGCAAGTCAATGAGCTGGTTAAGGGCAGGTAGTTTATTAGTAAAACAGGAGGATATCAGTTTAGCCAACCACTAAATCGCTTTATTATAGGTCTATAAATGGTTAAAAAGAATTAATTGAATTCGGCCGATAATTTGGTCGAATTAGGTAAAAAGGCTGTTAAATCAGATACCCATCAGCTCCAGATCATACTGCGAGCTGGTGACAAGAGCGTAAACATATATAATAAGGTAAACAAGGTATGCAGTGTTGCGTAAAGACAATGCACAAGATATTGATAGTGGAAGGCGATCCGGCGAGCCATACTGAATTTCGTAAGATATTCAGTTCGTTAGCTTCGTGCGTGCGTAAGGAAGACTATCACGCCGGTGGTGAATATTCAGAAGATACGCTGCCAGAGTTTGAGATTGATTTTTGCACTATAGGTCTTGATGCCCTGGAAATGATCCGTCTGGCCCGTACCAGCCATGAACCATATAAAGTGGTATTTATAGACACCTGCCAACCGAATGCCCGCGATAGTGTCTCAACGATCGAAGAGATATGGCAAGCAGATAAAGATATTCAGGTAGTGATCTTTGGCGATCGCAGTGATGAGCTGGTATCGCTGATAAGTAAGGTAGGCATATCAGAGCGACTGCTGATAATTAAAAAGCCGTTTGAAGATATAGAGATATACCAAACGGCAGTTGCCTTGTCATGTAAATGGGATTTGATCCAGCAGGCCCGGATAAAGAAGGAAGAGCTGGAAGACCTGGTAAGCGAGCGGACCTGTCGTCTGGCAGAGATGAACCAGAAGCTGATGTTTGCCATAGAGAAAGTGCAGCGATCTGAGCAGGCAAAGGAATTCTTTTTAGAGAACATAAGCAAGGTAGTTCGCACACCGCTCAATAGCATAATAGTAAATTCCAATCTTCTGACCAAAGACGGTCTGTCTCAGCAGCAGCAGAAGCATATGGCAGCGATCCATAAAAATGCCAGTGAGCTGATGCAGGTAATGGGTAACATACTGGATATGGCGGAAATAGAATCAAACCATATTACTCCTGATATTCAGAGTATCAGGTTGAGCAGTTTTCTCAATGAGCTGAAAGTGTTTGAATTACAGGCTCATGAAAAGCATCTGGAGTTTCTTACTGTCATACAGGAAGATATACCCGAGAAGCTCTACTCTGACCCTGACATGCTGCGTCAATGTCTGGCTATCTTGCTTGACAATGCGATAAAATATACAGAAAAAGGGCGGGTCATAATGGAGGTCAGCCTGGAGCGTGGTCATATAAGGCCCTATCTGGTATTCAGCGTTCAAGACACCGGCACCGGCATATCACTGGACCAACAGACAGATATGTACGAGCCGTTTACCCCGGGTAATAGCAGCTCTGGCCTGGGGCTGGGGCTGGCGATAGCAAGAAAAATGGCCAGCAAGATCAACGGCGAAATAAAACTGGTGCGAACCTCCGGGTCAGGTACAA
The DNA here is from genome assembly GCA_016932145.1 of Sedimentisphaerales bacterium. Taxonomy (GTDB): domain Bacteria; phylum Planctomycetota; class Phycisphaerae; order Sedimentisphaerales; family SM23-30; genus JAFGDI01. The sequence goes on along the minus strand of JAFGDI010000357.1, from coordinate 1,865 downwards.
CCTTTGTTTTGAGAGTGCCGCTGACAGAAGGCTAATAGCGATATCAGGTTGGTGGGTATTGAGCAGCAAGTTGAGTGAAAGCGGCTAATTACGGCTGCTAATTATCCAGGCCACGAGCACGCCGTTCCTGAGGCAACAGGCAGAAGTAGATAAAGCGATTTATCGGCACCTCGATACCATTTTCATCAGCCAGTCTGACAATAGTTCCATTTTGATATTCCAGCTCAGAAGGTTTACCCTGCCAGATATCACGAGTGAGCGAGCAATTGGTATCAGGCGGGAATTTATCGATAGCAGCCATATTTCTGGCAACAATATCATCTTGTAATTTTATACCCAGCGAACATGCCAGCTCATATATCTCCTGAAGGAGCCCTTGTAATAATTGGCGAGTCTGCGGTAATGAGCGAACGGGGCCGTAATCGCTGCGAGTGACAGCCAGCAGACCACCAGTACAGATAAAAAGCAGCTTACGCCATAATTCGGCCTGAATATCATCATGCACCACAGCTTTAACCCCGGCGGCAGAAAAAAGTGATTGGATAACCCGACAGCGATTAGATATCTGGCCATTTAATTCGCCGAACTCTACCGAAGGCTCAAAGGCAAAATGGTCAATGATCCCTGGAGCTGCCTGCTTACTGAAAACCCGGCATAAGCCGCCAACAACAAAATCATAACCAATCTCACTACCCAGTTCATCAGCAGCCATAATACCATTTTGTAAAGGCAATATGGTAGTACCAGTTTTAAGCAAAGGCTTGAGCTGTAATGCTATCTCTTTTATTTGCCATGACTTAACACCGAGTATGACCAGGTCACAAGCTCCGATATTTTCAATAGAGTCATAAACCTGCACCGGCTTGATATGGAAATCGCCTTTGATACTTTTGACAGTCAGGCCATTTTCTCGCAATGCGTTGAAGTTCTGCCCGCGAGCCAGGAAATGGACATCAGCCCCGGCATGTGCCAGAACGCCGCCAAAATAGCCGCCAACTGCCCCGCAGCCAATAACTGCGATTTTATAACTATCTGTCATATCTTATGTCCCTACAAAGACTTAGGTATGGAATAAAAAAACCTCTGCCTTTCGCCCGCCTGCGAAAATGACAGAGGTTTTAATGTTTGGATCATGAAAATCCGCGAAATTACCCTTATTTAGGGGAAATAGCGCCTACTGGACATTCATCAACACAAGCACCGCAATCGATGCAGAGATTCTCATCGATAGAATACTTGTCGCCTTCTTTAATAGCCTCTACCGGGCAAGCGTCAATACAGCTACCGCAAGCGGTGCAGTCATCAGAAATACAATGAGCCATTGTAAAACTCCTTAATAAATTGAGTTATTAACTGTGTAGCCGACCACACTTTATGCCGGCGTATAATAAACACTAATCAATGGCATATCTTAACGCTGTAAATCCTTGTTAGTCAACACAAAGATTTATTATTTTTAATTTTTTTGCGACAAAAAAGCAAATATATCAAAGCATATGCAATAACGGGGTTCTGGATACGGGAGACATCTGGGGAAAAAAGTGTATCCTGCTTCAGATAAAACAGTTAGGAACTGTATCTTTCGTATTGACAGACGCGTAATGATAATAGATAATGCATAGTGTCCAATAATAAAGCGATCAGGAGGGGTTTTTCCCGATGCTTTATATAATTAGCGGAGATCTGACCAGTTTATAAAGCCATCAAGGCTGAATTTTTAATTAATTCTGGTTAAATAATGGAACAAAAGAGATTCCAGGCGGTCTGATATTAATGTCGAGCGAGAATAATATATTATCAGCAGAGAGTCAGCGAGCAGACGAGCAGCTAATAGTTCGTTGTCGCAAGGATGACTCTATGGCCGC
>JAFGDI010000356.1 GCA_016932145.1 Sedimentisphaerales bacterium | reverse complement strand
TTCGCTGGCTATTGATCTGGGCGGAGACATCGATCTCAGTGATGATGATGCAACAGATGGCAGTAGCTGGGCGTATTTTGATGTTGGCGGAATTACTGCTGCTTATAATAATACCGCCGGCAGTGATGGTGATGGTGCTATTGAAATAACCCTGCCGGATGGTTCAGATGCTTCTAGCTATGGTGCTGTTGGCTACTATTTCGAGACGCCTGCCGGAGCTGGTATAGATTATTCTTATCTGAGTATAGATTTCTCCTATAATATTGAGCTTGCCGCTAATGTCGGTCTGGGCGATTTTGGCCAGATGGCTGTTATGCTGGTCCGGGATGATGGTGATGGTATTCTTGAGGGAACAGATACTGCTGTATTTAGTTCAGATATAGGTTCATTCCGTCAATATTCAGATGGTGTAACTGGCGGCAACAGCGGCTGGGTTGATGTTACCAATTACAATATTGGTGTAGTTGATGACAATAATGCCTATTTTGTTTTATTTATAGGTCTGGTTTCTGACAGTGCCGCCGGTGCTGATTCGTATGTCAGACTGGATGATCTCTCTGTTAATTATACCGGTTACAGCGAATGGTCTTCTGCTGAGACTAATGATACAGATAACGGCAGTAATAACACAGTAGGCTGGAATAATAACGGTGTATGGAATTACAATTTCCGTGGCGATATGCATTCCGCGCTTATTGACAATGGTACGATTGATATTCATAGCCAGTTATTGACTATTCCCGATTACAACCAGGCATACAGTGGTGATGCGATCGTTGCCTTCCGCTATCGTCATGATGGCTTAGATTACCTTCAGGCAAATTTACCCGATCTGACCGATATTCGTGTGCTGGTTGATGGTGTGGAATATGATAAGGACCAGATCACAGCCCAGCTTGGCGGTGAAGACCTGTATTTTGACTATAATGCCAGTTGGTCAACCGGCACTCGCGAAGACCTTAAGTACACCTGGTTCAAGATAACTATACCAGATCTGCCCGCAGGCGATCATGATATCAGTTTTGAACTCATGGGCGGAGATAGCTTCTGGATCGATAATGTAGTTGTGCAGAGTACCCGTTCTCGTACTGATACTATCGACCCTATCGTTAAACTCGGAGCAGTTGGTCAGGATGGAGTTCGTCCCTTTGTTGTGGGTGCCACCTATGCCTCTGATGAGCTGCTGATCTATCCGGGCAGCGGCAGTGAGCTGGGCGATAAGCATCTGATCAACAATCACCTGGCCGGCAGCGGCGTATATCCATTTGGAGCTGATGCTTTCTATCATGCGGCCTTGTTTGAACTTAATGATAATATTTGGGAAAAGTACGGTAACAGTCATGTTGCCCTGGGCAATCTTACGCTGGTAGGAGTGCCAGGATCAGATACTTCTGTGCCAATTGCTGAATTATATTCTCTGGATGACTTTGCTATCGGTGATAATCAGCTTATATGGGTGGCTCTGTCACATGCTACTACCGACCCGGTTGATACTGATGACCCTGACAGTGACATTAATTTCTATGCGGTTCATCCGTTTGATATGAGTAATCCTCCGTCATATTATGGTCCGCATACCGATCTGGACATTGTTATCAGACGCTGGGATATTGTCGATGCCAATGATACCGACAATCAGGAATGGCTTGATGTGCCTGCCCCGATTACATTAGATACCTGGGCTGTCGATCACGAGCTGCGTGCTACATTCAAGGGCCAGTTAACAAGCAGTCCTGACCAGAGCATAATATTTGCCTGGACCAACCTTGACCCGGACGGGGCAAGATTCAGCTCTCATGCCTACAAAAACATTAATGGCTCCTGGGAGGCTATTGGATCCGACACAGTTAATGGCAATATCCAGAATAATCGGAACTGGTCGGCAACCCTGATGCACGAAATGATCGTTGACTCATCAGGTAATCCGCTCGTACTTTATGGTATGACGCATCTTGATATGTATGCTCTGCGCGAATTTGTACTGGAAAGAGATGACAGCGATGCTGTGATCTCGATTCCTGGCAGTAATAGTCTTTTCCTTGATTTTGGTCAGATCAGCCGCGGTGTTGTTTCCCGCCAGATGACAGTTGCCAATACAGGTCTGGGCGACCTTATTGTCCAGAATATATCTTTTGGCGGTCTGGAAGCTATCGAAGCAGGATTTACCATTACCAATGATCCGGGTATTGGAACCAGCCAGTCGATCATACCGGCAGGGGCCAACAGCCGCTATAGCTATAATATTCAGTTTGACCGGTCTAAGATCGATCCGAACCTTTATGGTACATTTGAAGGTGTGATCGTGGTACAGACCAATGAAGGCAGATCAGAAAATCACCCCTTTGATAACTTCCAGGAGGTTAATGTTCGGGTTGTTATCGAAAATGCCGGCGATGTGATCATTGACAGCGATTATTATTATTACAATGATAAGATCGTTGCAGGCACTTTTGATCCGAGTGACCATGATGATGATAACAATATAACCGTTGACAATCCTTATGAATGGCAGACACAGACGATTTATGTCCGCAATGATGGAACCGATACCCTTAATGTAAATTCATTGTTACATACCGGTGCTGGTTTTGCTATCAAGTCGATCAAAAAGAATGGTAGTGATCTTGCTATAAATAACATGGACGCAGATGATGATGGTCTGCTTGATGCCGGTACTTCACTGGAGGCTGGCGAATATCTCGCAGTGGAAGTAGCCTTTATACCCAAAGAGGCCGGCCTTTACAATGAGACGATCTTTGTCTGCACTGATGATACCTTTGAACCGGTGATCCCGATCCGCCTGCTGGGTTATGGCCTTAATGGCGGTGACCTGGAGGTTCAGACTTCCCTTGATGGTATAACCTGGACAACCGTATGGCGGACCAATGCCGATGATGGCAGCGATGATATTGACAGGATTCTTGATCTGGGTTCCACTCTCTGGGGAACTTCTGATGCTACCCCGCTGATGGTAAGAGTGAACAATACCGGCAGTACGACCATGAATGTTGAAAATATCAGATTCCAGAGTGGTACAGCTCAGGTAGCTTTCAGTCCCGATGCAGTTATATCTGATGTAGATATTGCTCCGGGCAGCTCTTATACCTTTACTATGACCTATACTCCAGACACCGGCCTGGTAGAAGATATCAATGCTGAAGATAGTATCAGATATCTCATGGAGAGTCTGTTTATTCTTACTGATGCGCTGGACGATTCAGAGGTAGTTCTTTCTGTTGTCGGCTATGCTGTGCCTAAAGCCCCGGTATTGCAGGTTATTGATGCTGACACTGGCGATATAGTTGGCGGCTGGGATCCGGAAAGGGGCTTTGTAACCGATGGTTTGATGAACCTGGGTACAGGTAATGTCGGTTCCAGTGTGTTTACCAGAACCGTATTTTTGCGTAATCTGGGTGGTGCACCGCTTACGGTCAATGGCTTGTCTGTTGGTTATGTTGGTGCTAATGCTTCTGATTATGTGATCACTCCGGCTAATTCACTTAACAGTAACCTTGATAATACTATCCTCACTATGGATGGTCTGAATTATACCGTTAATATTACCATGACACCGACTGTTAAAGGTGAATTAAAGTCAATGTTCATGGTTGATTATTTATGGACAGACATTTATGGCGATGCTAATTATGACCTCTCTTATACAGGCTTATTTGCCAAGGTAACAGATCAGGCAATCGTTCTTTCTGATAATGATGGTATAGTAAATAATACCATTCTTGATTTCCAGAAAGTTGGTGTTGGCGGAACTGGCTATGGCAGCGTAATAATAACCAATCAGGGAAGCAGTAAGCTCAACATCCTGGGTTGGGATCTTTATAATAATGGCGTTTTAGTCGTTGACTCTGATCTTAACGATGACTGGGTAACCAACGCTAATTCGCCGTTCAGTATGCTGGCCTATGAATCTTCATTCAAGATAAATGGCAATGCTTCGCATACTATTCCGCTTACCTTTGATCCGTTAGCTGCTGATACTGTGTATCCTGCTATGATCAGAATATATAGTGATGATGCTACCCAAACCGATAATGGTGATGGCAGATATTATACTGATTACATAATTTCTGGTGAAGGTGTTACCCCGGGCGTTCTGGCAACTGATGTAACCGAAGTTGATTTCGGAGCAGTTGAGTTTGGCCAGCACTGGAGTGATGGTAATGGCGGATTCCGTCAGATCGTAACGATCACTAATACCAGTACAGTTAATATCTCTCTGGTAAATATTTATTCTACCAGTGATGTATTTAATGTCTGGACTGATATGGATATGGACGATGGCCAGTCGTTTGTTTCTGGCAGTATATTTAATGGTGATTATATACTTGCCCCCGATGAATCGATAGATGTGGCGATCTCATTCTATGCCGCCCAGCCGTTCTTTGATACTTCTTCAGGTGTTTTGCCCAAGTTGGTATTTGAATATGATAATTACAGCGGCAGTGAGACATTGCAGTCTCAGGAAGTCAGCCTTCATGCCAGTGTGGTTATGGCTGATTCACCTTCCAGCAGAAGTAATAAACTTATCTGGTCTGACACTAACGGCAAGCTGGTAACTATCAGTCTGGCCGGACCGGGCAGTTTCTCTGTTCTGGCTGTGTCTTCTGATAATAAAGATATTGGTGCGATAGTTCTTAATGGAACTACCAGCAGAAGCACACTTAAAATTGTTGGCGAGAATAATAAGGCTCTCCCGATCTCTACGATCGGTTCGATAGTTGGTGCTGATGGCCAGGCAATTTCCGAGATCGGCAATATTATCATGCAGAATGTTAATTTCGATGGTACTGCTTATGATACTGCTGGCTATGATCACGATATTTATGTTCAGAGTCTCACTGGCAAACTCATTTTGGGTGATATTGTTGATGCTGCCGATATTTATGTAGCTTCAACCTCAACTGGTGGGGCAGCTATAACTACCGGTTCTATTGCAACTGGCACAGATATTTATATTGGCGGTAATGTCAGGTCTTTCACTGTTGACAGTAAGACAAATAATGCCGGTGGTGTACAAGGTGACAGTTTATTTGTTGGTGGTGACCTGCGTTCGTTTACAGTCAAAGACTATGGCCCGATAGCAATGGATATTGAAGTTGCAGGTGATTTAAGGACTTTGAATGCCGGTCGCAGCAATTTCTACAATGGCGATTTGTTTGTTGATGGCAGCCTGGGCAATGCAAACCTTTCTGCGGCAACTATTACCGGAAGTGTTATATCTGATAACCTTAATAAGATGACAGCTTTTGCCTTAGATGGTGCGACTATCGCCGTTCAGGATACTATCCGTCTGATATCAGTAAGAGATGATATGATAGATTCATTGATCCTGGCTGGTGTTACACCCGGTGCTGATAAGGTAATTGGTAATACCCTTACTAAAGATGATGGCCTGGTCGGTGGTTCGGTGATAGGCAAGGTTATCGTTGGAGGCACAGCTACCGATAGCAGTGTATTAGCCGGTGTGGGTGCAAATTCCGATGGTAACTATCAGGTATTTGGTTCCAGTGCTGACCAGCAGCCGCTTTCTTCTGTTAGCGGTACCATTGGCTATGTCAAGTTTGGCGATGTTAAACTTGGTCTTGGCAATACCCTGGAATATGGTATTGCTGCCGGTACCAGTGTTGGCAAGTTCATCTATAAATCAAATACCTACAGGGCTCCTGAGGCCTGGAATCTCGATAGTATTATCGGTAATGACTTCTTCCTGAAGACATTCTGATGAATAAAACAGACCGGCATTAAAGCGGGTTTATAATAAAAAAAAAGACAGTTAGGAATTTTGGTTCCTGCTGTCTTTTTTTTTGAATCCTGAGATTCATCCTTTGCTCGGTGAGACTGACTTTTGCC
>JAFGDI010000355.1 GCA_016932145.1 Sedimentisphaerales bacterium | reverse complement strand
TCTCCTGAGATCGTCGAATGGGGGCCAGGTTACGACCGGTCTAGCCAGACCAGAGACCGACGCAAACAGCTCTATGGCCAGGATAACCCTCCTGTCGAGACTATTGGCAGCGAGGTATCGTATCTTGGCATAGGCGCCCCCTGGGCCAATGCCGCCAATACCCCATTTAGATTCTGGAAGAAGGAATCTTATGAAGGCGGCTCTAACACTCCCTGTATTATTCACTGGCCCAAAGGCTTAAAGGCCAAACCCGGCTCAATTACCACTGATTTTGCCCATGTGCTTGACATTATGCCGACCTGTCTGGAGCTCACCGGGGCAACCTACCCCGAACAATTCAATGGTCACAAGCTCGGCGAACTGGGCGGTAAGAGCCTGCTGACAGTTATAAACGGCGAAAAACGCACCGATACGCCTGAATATTTCTTCGAGCATGAACTGGGGCGGGCTGTTTTCAAGAACAACTGGAAACTGGTAGCCCATAGCAGCAGACCTCGCCAGTGGGAACTGTATAACATGGAAAACGACATCATCGAAAACCACAATCTGGCCAGCCAAATGCCCGAAAAGGTAACCGAACTGACACAAGACTGGAACGATTGGGCTGAAAAAGTAGGAACCAAAGACTTCTTTGAAAGACATCTGCCCAAAAGGAATTAAACTAATCCGGAATTGGCAATGACAAGAGTAGCACAAGCGTCTCGCTTGTGATTATTCATTCAAAATCCGTAATCTGGCTCAAGCTTACTTTGTATTTCAGACAATTCTTGTTTGGTAATTCTTTAGCTGCCAGCGTTATTAATCTCAACCGAGACGGTTGAGCTACTTTAAACACCGTTAACGGTTACATTTTATAAAGGACAAAACCAAACATGTCGGAAATACTGATAACCGGCTTTATGCCGTTTGGCAATTTCACAGAGAACCCCAGCGGTATGCTGGCGACTGAGTATGGTGAGAAATATGCCGGGCTGGTTACGGGGAAGGGTTTGCCAGTAGAATACGAGCTTGCCCGGCAGGAACTGGTTCAACTGCTCGATACAATAAAACCGCAAGCATGTATCTGCATAGGCCTGGCCGCGGGCGATACTTTTCGACTGGAAACATTAGCTCGCAAACCACAGCAATATGAACAATATCCCGGCCAGGAGATATATCACTCTATAATTCCAGATAACATTAGCCAATACTGCACCGAGCACGAGCATTTTATCATCTCAGAAAACTGCGGCCAATATGTCTGCGAAGCCACGCTCTGGACCCTGCTGGATCACGCCGCCCGGCATAACAACCCGCAAACCGCCTTCTTCCTGCATGTACCGGCTATCAGCACCAACTGGCCCTATAGCAGAATAAAAGATATTTTTGCGAAGTTCTTTGACCTTTGCCTGACAATCCTCCTTTTTAATTATGGAGGAATGTCAGAGAATAATTTCATTTTCAGGTAAATGTAGAGACGCATGATTATGCGTCTCAGAATTCCATTTCATGCCGGTCTGCTTTTGGGAGATGCATGACTATGCGTCTCTACGAATAAAAAAAGAGACACAAAAAGCGTGTCTCTTTCTTATCATATCTGAGCTAAAACAGGGATAAATGTTTTAGCAATAACAATTTATAAAACAACAGCAAAATATTACAGTTACTGTCCCACTACCGGTGCGGTAAAGACCCTTGCACCAAGTTCACGGTTGATCATGAACAGGGTCGAGCCGTCGTTGCCGGCCATTTTCAGCTCCTGGATAATCAATTTGGCAGTTGCCTCTTCTTCAACCTGCTCTTTGACATACCACTGTAGAAAGCTCTGAGCGGCGTAATCTTGTTCAGCTACGGCCATAGTAACCAGCTCATTTATCCAGGCGGTTACCTTCTTTTCATGTTCCAAAGCGGCCTTGAAAATTTCCAGAGGCGTACCAAAAGCCTTAGGCGGCTGCTCGATAGCCAGCAAAACCGGAGTATAATCACGAGAAATCAGGTAATCGTACAGGCCAAAAGCATGTACCATTTCTTCCTGATACTGGATCCGGAACCAGTTGGCAAAGCCAGGCAAGTCTATACTCTCAGAGTAAGCACTCATAGCCAGATACAGATAGGCCGAGTACATTTCACGGTTAACCTGAGTATTTATGGCCGCTGCCATCTTATCACTTATCATCTTAATTTCTCCTTATGTTCTGCTCAATGCAATAACTGAGCAACTAATGCCAGGTGAGGCTAAAAGGTGATATGAGCCATCTGTTAACACGATAATCAGCCCTGTACGGCCCAGAGGCCATGCAAATTACAGAACTCGCGAACTTTTGGCGCTTTGCAGCAATTATTACCACAATTAAACACTGCCACCGGTGCATCGCCCGGATTAAGATGCTTTCTTACAACAGTATCTCCGCTTATAACCTCTATCCACTGGATCCAATGCTCTGGTGTCATAGGGTGGGCAACTGAACCGACGGTAACTTTCATACCTTCTGGTGTCATTTCAATTACGGGCACATGTTTTTCCTTAGCTGCATCCTTGGTATTTTCTACCTGCTCGGTCATAGGCTCACCACAACACTCAATAATCGGTCCTTTATTATCGAGCATTTCAATAACATTACCGCAAATATCACACTTATAGATCTTTGATTCTACCGCCATTTTTAAGACTCCTAACCTGAATATGGGTTAAACATTAACTTATATACTACTTCAAACCAATTTACATTCACTCTAATAATATACCCTTATGAGTCTTAAAGTCAAATTATCAATAAAAAAACTTTAGCAGATAACAAAAAAGGACGCTTCCATATTTAGAATGAAAACGCCCTTTTATTCAATAAATTTGTACACCGCTTATTACAGCTCACTCACCGGGTCCTGGCCGCCCTGTCCCGGACCGCCATTATTACCACTAAGCTCTTTCATCTTTTCAACTGTAGATACTACCGAATCAATTGCCTCCTGATCGCAGAAGCAATTATACCTGATAAAACCATCATTTATCTCCACCGACAACCCGGCAATGCCATCAAGTGACTCAGCGGCATTGATCGCCGGGCCTACAAATGCCAGCGGCAAAGCCATCTCAGGCTGTTTCTCGGCTATTTGACCGGCCTGAAGATTATAAGTAGCTATAAAATTATCTACCAGATTATTCACATCAGCCACAAAATAAAGGTTGGCTGACGATGGTAACATATCCGTTGCCTTCTTGTACAAAACACTATCTGTCAGTTTCTTTTCCGATGATGCCAGCGATACTACCTCAGAAAAAGCATCTTTATCCAGGGCCTGAACCATTAGATTATCGACTGTCCTGCCGAAATAAACATCCAGATCGGTATTCAGATATGAATTTTCCGCTACCGGCTGATTAAGGGTATAAAATATGGTTGAGTAAGGGCAATCCCCTATAACACCAGCTTCAAATTCGACGGACCGTATATTTACCATAGGGCTCAGGTCCGATTCGACAAAGACCTTCCATATACTATCGATAACCTCAGGCTTGATATCAGTAGCAGAAACAGACATTACTCTCTTATCAGGCGAAAGACCCTCTTTAGCGGCCAGATAGTTTGCTGCTACAACCGGGCCCATTTCGGCACCATAGTTATCAAATACAGTGTTCACCAGCGTTGAAATATTGCTCATACACTTTTGCATTTCAGGGGTACGATAATGAGGTGCTGCTACAGCAGCCAGGTCAAAGACACTGTTAAAATAACACTTTACCATTTCCGGAGATACGCTTATACCTGATACATAAGTCATTTCACCATCGGGCAAAGAAGCCATATCAGAGAAATTCAGTTTATTATAGTCCTTAATATGCCTGGCCAGCTCACCACCTGACAATACGGAAATATTTGAATGGGTTACTATGCCGGCTTCCTGAAAGTCAATCGACCAGGAAATGCGGTTTATCTCAGTGCCTGCCATTATCATTTTCTGCACCCGGCTGGCCAGGTCAGGATTAGATTGCAGATCAGGAACATTCATCAGAGCCGCCGGGACCATCAGTCGCCCGACATTCATTACATTGGTAAGATCGGCATATATCGTAATATCACTCTGCTCCATATCACTTAAAGTTGAGGCCAGAGTTTCAAAACCCACATTGCCCTTTATGGCCGTATTCAGATTGAATTCATTAGCACCAAAAAGCAGATAATCTTCTACCGAGGTCATATATGACATGTCAGTAAAGCGATATACACCACTTTCGAGCTTCTTTTCAGCAGGAATGCCATCAAGAAAAGCCTGCTTGTCTTTTACCGGCAGATATAGCAGCCATGACTTATCCGCAGCCATCAGACTGGTAAAGGCCAAAGCTGCCGGCTTACTTTCGTCCAGAACCAGCTCCTGACCCAACTGCCATTGCTCTGCCAACTTTTTGCACAGATTAGCCAGCGAAATATCATCAGCATCGGCTTCAAACTTCCCGGCGTAAACCGCTATCTCGGCCACTAACTCATTTATATCTGGTGTATAAACCACCATTTCGCTATTAGATGGCAACTTGCCCAATATTACCGACTGGTCATTAGCCAAAGCCAGAGGACTACAGGATAAAAACGATAAAGCAATTAAAGATAAGCTCTTACAAAAATACATTTTATTTTCTCCAATTTTCAGGATCATGCGATTGTTTATTCTACCTTGTATCTTTACATCGTGTTATACCTGCCCATTCACGCTAAAGTTACACAAATATCCGTCCTTTTTCAGCGATATAAAAAACTTCATGGTAACCTGACTGATATGTCAGAAAAAAGCAGATAGGCCATTAACCACTGGACAAAGTATATTTTAAAAACAGTCGCTCCTTATACCTGAAAGCACTAAGTATCTGTCAGATGGTATCACTGGCGGTTTCGCCGCTGCTCAAAGTCGTTGCTGTCGGCAGACTTACGGTAAAGGTTGTACCCTCACCAATTTTACTATCAACAGTAACAGTGCCATCATGTTCCTCAACTATTTTCTTTACTACTGCCAGGCCCAGACCAGTACCGCCGTGTCCCTTACTGGAATGGAACGCGGTGAATATCTCGCCCAATTCGTCAGGTGCAATACCAGGGCCATTATCACTTACTATCAGCATGGCATTACCCCTTACAATATTGTAAGAGGTCTTAACGGTAATAACACCCTCACCAGAAGCAAGCACATCAAAGGCATTGAGTATGAGATTCAACAATACCTGCTGAATGCCATCGGCATCCATAGGTATAGGTGGCAAATGACTGTCAAGGTCTGAAAACAAACCCACGCCCTTCTGATGAGCATTTTCACTGAGCAAATCAACCGCTTCAGCAACCAGATGGTTGAGCTGAGACATCTCTTTATTTGGCTTTCTGACCTTACTGTATGCCAGCATATTGAGCATAAGATTCTGCACTCTGGTCAGATTGCGTTTGACCACTTTCCAGCCCTTACCGGCCACTTCCATCTTGTTCTTATGAAAACCCATATCAACCAGATCAGTGGCACTTTGCATACCCTGGAGAATATTTTTAATACCATGGGAAATATAGGCTACCGTTTCACCAGTCGCGGCAAGCCTTTCAGCCCGCACCCCGCTCTGATACAATCTGGCATTTTCCAGGGCCAGACCTGTCTGATAGCCAATAGCGGTAAGTAACTCTAACTGCTCGCCGGCATAGGTATTGGTTGCCATGGTAGTATCAACATAAATAACGCCCATTACATTACTTCTGACGGCAATAGGCACACATAAGGCCGAACGAATAGCATAGTTATGTACACTTTCACCTTTGGCAAACCGCGGGTCACGCATGGCATTTGTACAGATTACGCCCTCTCTTTTTTCCATTGCATGTTCAACAATAGTATGGCTGACAGTTATTTTGCCGGAATCTTTTTGCGATTCGTCCCTATATCTGGCAGCCATAGGAACAAGAGGCTTATCTTCCTGCTCTCGCAGCAGGATAAAGCCGCGATCCGCCGGGAGATTATCAAATACAATATCCATTACCTTATCAAGCAATTGCGATTCATCGAAGATCGAGCTGATCGTCGTAGAAAGTTCATAGAGCAATCTCAGATTGCCGACCGCCGAGGAAGTCTCCGGACCGGCGATAATAACTGAGTCGTCCAGCCCCGGCGTAGTTCCCATTATCGATGATTCTATCAGATTGCCATCAGGGTCTATCTGCAAACTCACCGGGTCACAAATTATACCACTGCCCGTTCTCTTCTGGCCAAATACTATCAGCGTAGCACCACAGCGAACCTGATCGCCCTGCTTGAGGTCGAGAAAGCCCGATAGCTTAACACCATTGACAAATGTACCGTTAGCACTGCCCAGATCACGGATAACCCAACTATCATCAGATTTACGGATAAGCTCCGAATGTCTGCGGGAAACAGTATTATCTGTCAAAGGTACATCCGGACTATTTCTGCCTATGACCGCCGGTGACTCATTCACCTGAAATGTCCTGCCCTTATCTGAACCTTGTGATATATATAGTGTTGGCAATTATCTTTCTTTCCAATTTTTTGATAAAATGACAGACCGCCACAGCCTGACAATAAAGCCATACTGGCAGGCCCAGAGCAAAGGTCAGTTAAAACCCAGGTCGCAAAACCACACGCAGTACATTCCCCATGAAACCTGTTACGCCATACAAGCGAAACAGCTACGGTGAATTATAACTTATAAATATATGTACTCAAATATATTTTTTTACCAATAAATTCAGTTTTTCTTTGGTTTTTAGCGACATTTTGCTCTTATCTGACCAGATAGCCAATTCCAGCGAGCTATTATGCTCACAGCCCTGCTCCAGAAAATCACCGGCCTTACTGACTGCCAGCTTAATCATATTTACGGCGTTTTCGGTCGCTTCGTTCAGATTTCCTATAATTTCCGCGATCAATTTATGCTTATCGATATCACCTTTAGGTTCACGCCAGCAATCATAATCGGTTGGCAAAGCAACCAGGGCATAGCACATTTCGGCTTCGCGGGCTAATCTGGCCTCAGGCATACAGGTCATGCCGATAAGGTGCGCCCCCCAGCTTTTATGGAGCAGAGATTCAGCCCGAGTTGAGAATTGTGGGCCTTCCATACAGACATAAGTTGCTTTATTATGCACAGTTGTATTAACTTCAGAAGCAACACTCAGCAGCAATTTTCGCAACTTGTCACAGAACGGCCAGGCGAAATCAACATGGGCAACTATGCCATCATCAAAAAAGGTATTGTCCCGTTTGAAAGTCTTATCAATGACCTGATCTGGTATTACCAGATGTTTAGGCTGCATTTCTTCGACGAGCGAGCCAACGGCTCCGCTGGCGATAATACTGGTGACACCAAGTGATTTCAGAGCATAAATATTTGCCCTGTAGTTAATTACGGAAGGATTGAACACATGCCCCCTGCCATGCCGGGCCAGAAAGGCGATGGGCACACCGTTTATTTCAGAGGTAATTATCGGAGCTGAGGGCATACCAAACGGGGTCTCAAAATAATGCTCCTGCCCTGTCGTCTGCTGGGTCATGGCATGGCCCAGGCCAGAGCCTCCAATAATACCAATTCTCGGTTTGATCGCTGCCATATCGAATCCTTTCAATTCCTGAGTTAAAGTCTGATTCTCGGTCGAAAACTGGATTCTAATGGTTTAGCGAGAAATTATCAAGTAAGGAAATAAGCAACAGCCGGATTAAAAATGCTTATTTCGCATTCGGTAGAGACGCATGATTATGCGTCTCATTTAAGGGCAAATGCCTCATTTGTTTAACAGGAATACTTCCTGTAACGGTGTACTGTCATTACTTCTTTCAACAATACTTTCGCCTTATTGCATGCCTGGCTTGACATTCGGAGACGCATAATCATGCGTCTCTACTTAACTAACTGCCCTTTGGTACATACCCGTTTCAAAACTACCATAAAGACCAGCCAGCTTATCAGTCCTATAGCCACGGTGATGAGCGGTATGAAATTGCTAATATTGTCCATTTGTTCGCTCTTGCGGAAACCTTGAGCAACAAAATAGCCTTGTAAACCGCCAAATAATACCATTGCTATCATTATGGCTAGAAATTTATTTTTACAGAGCAGATTAATAACAAGCGAAATAGAAGTCAGAAATACAAGGCCTAAAAAATTAATATTGGCAGCATGGTAAGTTATAAGGCCCAGCTTCTGGGTATTGAAGCCCGGCATAAACTCAGCCAGCAGACAAGACAGCCCCCAAAGCATTATCGCACATATCGTTCCCAGAATAAACAAGAGCAAAGCTAATGTCAGAGCACTGCTAAAGCGGTCCTGCCGACTGCCGGCGATCAATAATTTCGTATTGATACCCAGATCGATACTCATAGCGAAAAATACTGGCATCAGAAAGATAACATTTATAGCTGAACTGAAATAGCCAAGCCATGCAGTCACTATTACCATCACTATCCAGGGGCGTATATTGGTAAGCTGAGATAAATGTATGGCCAGCGGCGAACGGTATAGTCCACCCCAGATATATTTGGCCCGGCTGTGTTCGGGTGCGGCTTTGAGCATGGCGATGAAGAAATATTCGACTGGACGAGTGATCTGGAACAAAGCTGTTTTACCTTTTCGCAGCCTTTCGTTTTCATGGTATTGTCTGGCTTTGGCGATTCGGTCATGGTTGAAATTGAACCCGGAAACCATTTTTCCGCAAAGCTCTCGCACGGT
>JAFGDI010000354.1 GCA_016932145.1 Sedimentisphaerales bacterium | reverse complement strand
TGCCTGACTATTTGTTGCAGTTGAAGTAAATATAACAATTATTAACCAGAACTATTGTCATACAACTTAATCTGTTTTTCTTTTGGGAAACACGCCCTTCACTCGGTTATAAGTAGGTAATAAGAAACAAGTTGAGGGCAAAGCCCGAAATTCCCAAACTCGCTACCTTTCTGACTAAAAATCAAAACTCCAGACCACCCAAGACAGTTTTTAACTTATTTTAGTCAGATTTAAAAAACATAAACCCTCATAAACTGTTGTTTACAAGGGTTTTATCGATTTATGGCTGGACCCGGGATCGAACCGGGGACCTGCGGGCTATGAATCCGCCGCTCTAGCCATCTGAGCTATCCAGCCTCAAATGCAGACCCGTATTGTAATCCATAATTTTTGACATTTCAAGATTTTTTTTATGCAAATTTTACAGATATACACATCAGCACTTATAAAGGCATGCCTATAATCTCGCCTTCAAAGGCCATTACTCCATCGACAATCCCTTGCACTGCCATAACAAATTTCCTGGGTGTCATCTTAATAAATTTACCGAGAATATACAGCTTATCGCCGGGTACTACCTGCTTACGAAACTTAACATTTTCGATACCGCCAAAACCAATAAATCTCGTCTCCCCTCCTGCCTTTATCGCAGCGATACTTGACATCTGAGCGGCAGCCTCTACCATCAATACGCCAGGGTACAGTGGCCTGCCGGGTATATGACCACGAACCCAGAACTCATCTGGCTTTACTTCCTTCAGAGCTATTATCTCCTGACGGGCCGGGTCAAAATGTACTATAGCATCGATCTGACGCATCTCAAAAGACTGCGGATTAATCGACTCTATGGCCGCGGTATCAAAAACAACCTTATTTAAATCTATCTCACCTATATCAAACAACCATTTAGGAGGCATAAAATTCTCCGATCTATAAAGGAAAAAAGCCGCAAAAGGATATACTCACCCCCTTTGCGGCTTATTCATCAACTTAATTCCGTTAATTACTGCTCGCGAGTCTCAAGCACTTTAACTCTGACTTCCTGAGCCTGGGCCTTGATATCCTGCATGCTCTTACGCACACGAGTACCGGCAGCTTTATTACCGCCCTCAGCCTTAATTACATCTTCCTCAACTTCTGCTACCATCTTTTTGAGCATATCATATTCTATCATAAAAGTTCCTTTCCGTTCACAAACTTTATTACTCTATTATCATTTAAATAAAAACTGCCGCCAGAAAAACTCTAACGGCCGTTTGTTTCAATCTTAAAAATCAAAAGACCTCAGAATATCTGACCAAAATAGGCCATACTCTTAATACAAACCCATACTGAGGTCCCGGCCATTGCCAGAAAAGACAGACCTAATAATGCAGTATAAATATCATTGTCTGCACCGACGGCACTACCCTGGGGTTTTTTCTTCGCTATCTCGGCTTTTGCCATTTTTCTTATTCCTATCTCTTATTGTCATCTCAGGAAACCTATATATTCCTGATTGAGAATAACTCTATCTTACAAACCCTGAATAACTCAGTTAAAGTCCGTCGTTACCATATCGCCTTCTACGATAACTCCCTGACTATTACTCAGACGACCTACTGCACCATCAGCTTCAACATAAATTATGTCCAGATTGCCCAGAAACTTATCGCCACGAACTACCCAGAATCTCATGTTCTCGCGTACCCCTGAAGCTGAGCCAACAGAAATGGCCACACGATTTTCATTATCCAGCTCCATTACCTCGCCTATGATCGGTACGCCTGCCATACTGGGGGCTGTCTTAACCACCGCTACATCACTGTCAAAGTCCTTCTGGGCCAGATTATATCTGTCTAACTGCTGATTCAACTTTGATATCTGCTCTTCCAATCCAGAAATCTGCTCAGCACGACGACGATTTGTATCCTCTAACTGACTGCTCTTGGCCAGCTCATTATTCAACTGACGAGTCAGCTCTGTAACCTGGGTTTGTGCCCGCAGCATATTAGCACGATTCTCATCAAAACTGCTCCACAGGTCTTCCTGCGCACTCTGCATACTCGCTATAGTATCACGCATTGACGATACCAGCTTTATAGCAGTATCAGCCTTGCCTGATTCCATTATCTTTTCCTGCTGCGCCTGAGCCAGCTCAGCACTGATAATATTATAGTTATCGCGAATGTCTCTGAGCCTTTCGCTGTTAAGCTCTGCTGCCTTACCATAATTGGTAACCGTCTTGCTCAATCGGTCTTCCGCTGCATAAGCAACTACCTGCGCGGCATCGGCCAGGATCTTCTGCTCTTCATAACGCTGTTTATAATTCTCGGCCTTACCCATAAAGGTTACCACCACGCCGCAAAGAAATATAGACAATAGAGATACGAACAGTGCAAATACTTTTGTTATTGTACTCAATTTATTACTCCTAAAGCAGTTAAGCCAGCGTTAAATTTAATTCCAGGTGTGAGCCGCAAATATTGAGCCTTGCTTTAACTCATACAATTCACAGCTTTATGCATACCGGGGCGTGATGCGTAATTACATAAACATATCACGGTAAGATACCGTCAGAATGGCTTAGAGCCAACCTGAACCGGGTTTATTATAGAATATATGAATATCCAGTCAAGAAATTAATCAAATAAACAACATAAATACACCAGCCAGTTTTGGCAGGCCCAATATTATCCCCAAACTACTTATATATATGAATTGTTCTTGACCTGCTTTATTTTTTTGGATATATTACTTCCTTGTCTTTAACACTGGGGTTTTGCAATAAAACTCTGGAGTATCAGATGATTAAAACCAACCAGTATTTCACACCTTAAAGTATTTAGGAGAAATAAGTTATGGCAGCACCGAAGGGCGGCTCCGACAGCGGCAACACCTCAGTGATCGTTATGATCATTTTCATTGTCCTGTTTTTGATCTCAGCTACATTCGCTATCATCTTCTATGTCAATCTGGAAACTGCCAACCGCAGGGCCAGTGATGCCTCTGCGAAGCTCGATAGAATGGGCAACAGCACTCAGATTACGGCGGTAGAACAATTAGCCGAAAGTGCAGGTCTCGATAATGGCAGCACCTTCGATAAGCTCGATGCCGTTATTAATTTCTTCAGCGAGTCGATTGTCGGTGCCGATGCTGTTAATTACAGCATGGCCACTGCCAAGTCAACTGCTTATGCCCGACTCGAAACACTCTGGACCAAAATAGCCGAAGTTCAGGGACTCGAAATCGAAGCCGCCAAAGCAGCAGGTCTGGCAGGTGCCGCCGAGGCATTAGTGGCTTTACTCAACGAAATGGCCTCTGAGTTCACCTCTTATCAGGATCAGGTTGCCGCTCAGCTTGCTTCTGACCAGTTGTCCCTCCAAAAGAACGAAGAGCAGATCGCTCTGTTGCAAGCTGAGATCGACAGCCTGGGGATGTCCGTTGCCAATATGAAAAATCAGACCAATGATAATATCGACGATATCCGCGGCCGCTTTGAAAGCCACATAACCAGCATTCAGAAAGAAAAAGACCTCATCGTCAGCAATACCCAGGAATATCGCAAGCAGCTTGATGCCGAACTTCAGGAAGCCGCTCTCCTCCGCGAAAAAACCGCTCAGATGGAAAAATTCCTCAGAGATACCCGTCAGAAGCCAACTCAGGAAGTCGAAGCTCTCGATGCAGATGGCACGATTATATCTGTTGATGCTCGCGAACAAATGGTTTATATCAATCTCTGTGCCAATGATAAAATATACCGCGGACTGACATTCAGTGTTTATGATGGACTGGACAAAACCGTACCTTCTTCTGGTATGGGCAAAGCCACTATTGAGGTCGTAGAAATATTAGACAGTATCTCTCGTTGCCGTATCGTTGACAATCCGCAAGGCAACCCGGTTATTAAAGGCGACATAATCGCCAATTTGATCTGGGACGCTAACCGCGAGTTCGTTTTCTGCCTCGTCGGCGACTTCGATTTCAATATGGACGGCGAACTTGATATCGATGGCGCTAACCGCATTGAAACCCTCATTACTGGCTGGGGCGGTAAGGTGCAAAACTTCGTCAGCGTCGATACCGACTTCATCGTTTATGGCAATGAACCTGCCGATGACAGAGCTGAAAACTACAATAAGGCTCTCGATGAAGCCCTCAGACTGGGTGTGCCTTCATTCAATACCCAGCGTTTCTTCCGCTTTATCGGCTATAGCAAAAAACAGGTTATCAACTGATAGCCTCTCTTATCAGAGCATAAAGGCGCAGGAGGCAAATGACTTCTGCGCCTTTTTTTATTGCAACTGTTCACAGCATTTATATATATACCAAAGTTAACTGCAAACTACATTGTTTTTTAGCAAGTAACAGGAAACAAGTTGAAAGACTCCGAAATCCCGAACTCTCATCGGCACTCATGCCTCTCACTTTAAATCAGCCTCGCCAAAGGCGAAACCTCAACTTGTTACTTTTTACTTGTTACTTTTTACTTATTACCTATAAAAGGCAAACTCAATATTATGGCTCAAAAATTATATCCGCCCCGGCAGGTTAAGTTAATGGTCGGTATGCTCAGTACCGATTCCAGACTCTTTGACCAGGCCCAGGCTCAAATGGTAAAGCTATGGGGTCCCATAGATTGTAGCAGTGAGATAATACCCTTTACCTTTACCCGCTATTATAATAAGGCGATGGGCGAGGGACTGCTCAGAAAATTCGTCTCCTTCAGTAACCTTATCATGCCCCCTGACATAGCCCGCATCAAGCATGAGAGCAATGCACTCGAGATGATGATCGACCAGAGCCCCGACGGACTGGCACTGGGTGTCAAACGAGCCATAAATCTCGACCCAGGTTATCTCAACAGCAGTAAGCTGGTACTGGTAACTACCAAGGACTATTCCCACCGGCTCTATATCGGTGATAATATGTATGCCGAAGCCACACTACATTATTGCGATGATAAATGGCATAGCTGGCCTTACACTTATCCCGATTTCGCCAGCGGGGCATACTTTGACTTCCTCAATGCCGCTCGTGACAAATTCATTGAAGCCCGGGTTGAAGTTAATCTCCATAAGTAGGACAAAATACATCTATGTTCACCAAAATCAACGCAACTGATCTGGCCCTGATCTTAACTGCTGGCATTTATGCCCTTTGTGCCGGCTCTATCCTCACGGCCCTTGTCCGCAAACTGGCCATCCGCCTCAACTTTACCGATTCTCCCGGCGAACGCAAGATACATCAGCGACCCA
Source organism: Sedimentisphaerales bacterium (assembly GCA_016932145.1). Taxonomy (GTDB): domain Bacteria; phylum Planctomycetota; class Phycisphaerae; order Sedimentisphaerales; family SM23-30; genus JAFGDI01. The sequence goes on along the minus strand of JAFGDI010000354.1, from coordinate 1,277 downwards.
TCGCCCTGGGCGGCGGACTCGCCCTGTTCATTACCATAATTGCCCCTCTGGCCCTGGCCGCTCTGGCGGCATACTGCCAGCCGCTGGCCCAAATAGCCCGCCACTTCTTTCCGCAAACTGATACGGCCCTGGCCCTGTTCAAGGCTAACGGCATTGAATATCTGACCTTTTTGGCCGTTGCCGCTCTCCTGCACATCACCGGCATAATTGATGACCGCAAGGCTCTGGGACCATACCCCAAACTGATAATACAGCTTGGCTCGGCTTTGCTCCTGGCTACAATGGGCGGCGTCTGCCTGGACTTTTTCATTGCCAGTTATCCCCTGCGGGTCTTGCTTTCAACCCTCTGGATCGTAATAATCGTTAATGCCTTTAATTTCTTAGATAATATGGACGGACTCTCCGCCGGTATCGCTCTGATCTGCTCCCTGTTAATCATGACCGCAGCCCTTAGTTCCGGACAGATTTATCTGGCATGCTTCCTGGCACTCATCGCCGGGGCACTGCTGGGCTTTCTCTTTTTCAATTTCAATCCGGCCTCAATATTTATGGGTGATGCCGGCTCGCTACTGATCGGCATGTTCATGGCCACAGCCTCGATCAAGACAACCTACTATCAGGGCGACACCGGCACTCCAGCTCATGCCGCTGCCATGCCCCTGCTCATTCTGGCGGTACCACTTTACGACTTTATCAGCGTAGTAATTATCCGCCTGCTGCAAGGACGCAGCCCGTTTGTCGGCGATAAGCAGCATTTCTCGCACCGGCTTACTGACCGCGGACTGACACCACGCGCCGCCGTACTCACTATCTGGCTGGCTACCGCTCTCACCGGCATAGGTGCTATCATCATACCCCAGGTCAATACCATCGGACTGATACTCATCGTCGCCCAGACGATCATGACCCTGATACTCATCGCCATCCTGGAATTCACCCAGATAAAGTCACTACGCTCACGCGAAACAAGGTAACTCAAGCATCCTTGCTTGAGATTTAATGCTATTGTCAGTTTCACCTGGCAATAGCAACCCAAAGTAACAGTTGCCCCTGTCTTTTTCTTATCTCCTGCTCAACTGATCCACTGTTCACCCGCTCTCGTGCGAAGCACGCGTGGCGACAGCTAAGATAGCACCGCAAGCGCAGCAAGCCTTAGGAGTTTCCCGAACTCGCTTCGGGGCTCATGATTCTCGCTCCACTCGAAGCTGTCTGATTTATATTGCAGGCAAAGCCTGCTTAAATAAGCCTCGCCGAAGGCGAAACCTGAGCTTATTTCT
>JAFGDI010000353.1 GCA_016932145.1 Sedimentisphaerales bacterium | reverse complement strand
GTTGCTGTTGCCAGAAAGACTCAGATACTGGGTACTGAATATACTGCGGCTGACATTGCAGACACTGGCAGTACCTGTCCCTGGAATCCTGACATGTATGGTGTTGATATGTCAAAGCCCGGGTCGCAGGAGTATTATAATTCGGTTATAGAACTGGTTGCCGGTTGGGGCGTGGATTATATCAAAATTGATGATCTCAGTCGTCCTTATCATCAGGCCGAGATAGAGGCTGTTCGCAAGGCTATTGACCGTTGTGGTCGTCCGATAGTATTCAGTACTTCGCCGGGAGCTACTCCGCTTAGTGCCGGCGAGCATGTGAGTAAACATGCTAATCTATGGCGGATAAGTGATGATTTCTGGGATAAATGGCAGGCGTTGAAAGATCAGTTTGAGCGTCTGGACAACTGGAGTAAATGGTGTGGTGATGGGCATTATCCTGATGCTGATATGCTGCCTTTGGGGCGGATACGGGCCAGAGAAACTCAGGGCTGGACCAGATTTACCCAGTCAGAGCAGCAGACGATGATGTCGCTGTGGTGTATTGCCCGTTCGCCTCTGATGATGGGCGGTCACATGCCAGATAATGATGAATTTACTTTGGCTATGTTGAATAATGAAGAGGTGCTATATGTTAATCAGAACAGCAGGGCCGGCCGTCAGGAATGGCGCAGAGACGACCTGCTTTGCTGGAGTGCCCGTGATAAAGACAGTGATGATGTTTTTCTCTGTCTGATTAATGGGCAGGATGGCCCCGGGTATGATACTAAGCAGGCTAAATGGGTCAGTCCGGTGATAAGCAGAAATTCATTGCAAAAGGCTGTACCATTTGCGGTTTCGCTGGCAGGTAAAGGGCATTTATGTTTGTTGGTTGAGGATGCTGGTGATGGCTTCAACTTTGATCATGCCGACTGGCTTAATATGGAGCTGGTAGATAGTGAGGGTAATATAACGCATTTATCTGACCTGCCATTTACACGAGCAGAGGCCGGCTGGGGCACTATAGGTATAGATAAGAGTATTCTCGGCCGCAAGTTTTCCGTAGATGGTGATAGCTATAGTCGTGGTATTGGTACACACAGTAATTCTGTTATCGAGTATGAGCTGCCGGCAGATAAGTATGTGAAGTTAAATGGTATAGCGGCTCTGGACGACAGTGGTTCCAGAGAAAAGGGCCCGGGTGCTTCAGTGCAATTTTTTGTATATACCAGTAAGCCCGAGCCGAGAACGGATATGATGGCTGAATTGCAAGTTGATCTTGCTGAATTGGGGTTATCTGGCAGCTATAAAGTGCGTGATCTGTGGACTAAAGAAGATATAGGTGTATCTGAGGATATTATAGAAATAGAACTGGACCGGCATAGCTCGTCATTGCTCAGGCTTACGCCGGTAAGTGGAAATTAACGAATTACATAGAGGAATTGATATGTTAAATAAGAAGATAGTTTCTGCCTTTATTGCGGCTATGGCTATGTTGCAGATATCTGGCTACTCTGACAGAGTAGAACTCAGAGTTGATGCCGGTAAAGCGGCTCATGAGATGAGTGATACTATGTATGGCCTTTTCTTTGAAGATATAAACTTTGCCGCAGATGGCGGTTTATATGCCGACCAGATATGGAACAGGTCATTTGAGTTTGACGATGGTATGTTTTCCTGGGATGTCAAAGTAGCAGATGAGGCCAGGGCAGAGTTTGCTCTGAAAAATGATAAGCCGCTGAATGCTAATAATCCAAATTATCTGAATATAGCTGTAGTGAAGGCCGGTGAAGTGTCGCTGTCAACCGCTGGTTTTGGTGGTATAGCGGTAGAAGCTGGCAAGAAGTACAATGTGTCATTTTATGCCCGATCTGAAGATTATAAAGGGAAAGTGGCGGTACAACTGCAAGATGCCGAGGGTGCAGAGCTGGGTACTGTTATGGTTTCGGTTAATGCAAACCAATGGACGAGATATGAAGTTGCGATAAAGTCAAAGGCAACATCGGCTAAAGCTCGTCTGGCCCTGAAATTTAGTGGTACAGGCTCGCTGGACCTTGATATGATCTCGCTTATGCCGGAAGATACCTGGAAGAAACAGCCAGAGGGGTTACGGGCTGATCTTGTGCAGATATTAGCGGAGATGAAGCCGGGCTTTTTGCGATTCCCCGGCGGTTGTATAGTTGAAGGTAAAGATCTGGCTAACGCATATCGCTGGAAAGACACTATCGGTGACCCGGCAGAGAGAAAGCTCAACTGGAACAGATGGGCCGGCTGGAACAATCCCCCGCAATATTATCAGTCTTATGGTTTGGGCTTCTATGAGTATTTCCGGCTGTGTGAAGAGATCGGGGCTGAGCCGGTGCCGATATTGAATTGCGGCATGTCATGTCAATATCAGGATGCCCAGCTTGTGCCGCTTGATGAGCTGGAACCTTATGTTCAGGACATGCTTGACCTGATCGAATATGCCAATGGCCCGGCGGATAGTACCTGGGGTGCTAAGAGAGCCGCAGCGGGTCATCCTGAGCCATTTGGCCTGAAGCTGCTGGGGGTGGGTAATGAGCAGTGGGGCGAGCAGTATTTTGAACGATATAATATATTTTACAAACGCTTAAAGGAAAAGCATCCGGAGATCACTATTGTGACTACTTCCGGCCCGAGTGCCAATGGAAAATGGTACGATCTGGCGTGGGATAAGTTTAACAGTGGTAAGTCTCCGGCTGATATTGTTGATGAGCATTACTACATGTCGCCGGCCTGGTTTTTAGCTAATACGCAGAGATATGATAATTATCCTCGTAATGGTATTGAAGTGTTTGCCGGTGAATATGCCGCTCATACTGATGGTCGTCGTAATGATCTGCATTGTGCCCTGGCAGAGGCGGCTTTTATGACCGGTCTGGAAAGAAATGGCGATATTGTGACAATGGCCGCTTATGCTCCTATGCTGGCGCGTGATGGCTATACGCAATGGGCGCCAGATCTGATCTGGTTTGATGCTACCAGAGTTTATGGCAGTCCCTCATATTATGTACAGAAGATGTTTAGTTTGAATAAGGGCAGTCATTATTTGCCCAATACTGTAACGGGTATGCCTGATGAGGTCGTGCCTGCCGGGAAAATAGGCCTGTGTACCTGGAATACCGATGCTCAATATAAAGATCTGGTCGTCAGCAGGGAAGGCGAGGTGCTGTTTACCATGGCCGGGCTTGATGGCTGGAAGGTTAAAGATGGTAAATGGCAATTCAAAGATGGCTCAATGCATCAATCAGACAGTAATATTGGCGGGGCCCTGTGTACGGCTGGTAATGCGCAATGGTCTGATTATACTCTTTCACTCAAAGCCCGCAAGAACGCCGGCAGAGAGGGTTTCATAATTGTCTTCAGAACTGATGAGAAAGGCGATGGCCTGCAATGGAATCTGGGCGGGTGGAATAATGTTAATCATGCTATCCAGAGAAATGTGGGCGGCAGCAGCAGTGTTATTGTGGAAAAGCCTGGTAAAATAGACTCTGATCGCTGGTATGATATTAAGATCGAGCTAAAGGGCACTCAGGTAACCTGTATGCTCGATGGCGAGATAGTTCATCAGTTGGATGTGCCGGTAATCGCTGGGCCGCAGATATTTGCTTCCTCTACTATTGATAGTGCCACCGGCCAGATCATGCTCAAGGTGGTTAATGTCAGCGAAAAGGCCCAGCCGGTTGATATTGTGCTTGATGGCATAAAGCAGGTTAAGCCCGAAGCTCAGGTTGAAACCCTTACCGGAGCTTCTCTCGCTGCGGTTAATGCTCTGGATAATCCAACTAATGTAGCTCCTTTTGTCAGTGTATTCAATAAGGCAGCGAGTGAGTTCAGTTATATATTCAAGCCTCGTTCCGTTACGGTTATCAGGCTGCAGCAGGTTGACAGGCCAGAGCCGGTAACTTCAGCAGATGATAAGGCATATATTTTCAGCTATTTCAAGGATAATGGCCAGGATGGTCTGCATCTGGCCTATAGTTATGATGGCCTGACCTGGGCCGTTCTGAAAAACGATACTTCATTTCTCATTCCTGAGATCGGTTCAAAACTGATGCGTGATCCCAGCGTAGTGCAGGGGCCCGATGGCATGTTCCATATGGTCTGGACCACCGGCTGGCATGATAATGGCATTGGCCTGGCGCATTCTACTGATCTGGTCAACTGGTCGCAGCAGCAGTTTTTGCCGGTTATGGCTCATGAGCCGACGGCAAAAAATTGCTGGGCGCCAGAGATATTCTATGATGATGTTACCCAGACTTACATAATCTACTGGGCTACTACCATACCCGGCCGGTTCCCCAAAACCGATAATCCCAAAGATGATAATAATCATCGTATGTATTGTATTAAGACCAGAGATTTCAAGGAATTTACACCGACTGAACTATTCTTCGATCCCGGCTTTAATGTTATTGATGCTTTTATTGCCAAAGATCAGGCTTCCGGCAAATATGCCATGGTAGTTAAAAACGAGACCAAGCACCCCAAAGCTCAGAAGAATCTCAGTATTACAATGGCAGATAAGGCGGCGGGACCTTATGGCAAAGTCTCTAAGCCGATCACTGGCAAATATTGGGCTGAAGGACCATCTCTGCTCAGGGTTGATAACCTTTGGTATATTTATTTTGATAAATATACCGAGGGTAAATATGGAGCTATTTGTTCGCCTGACCTCAAAAAATGGACAGATGTTTCTAATCAGATATCTCTGCCGGCCGGATTGCGGCATGGTACCGCCTTTACTGTTGACAGGGCCTTGCTCGATAAGTTACGCTAATAAAACATCTCCGGGAGCGTCCTGGCGGAAAAGTAGCACAACCGTCTCGGTTGTGATTATTCAT
>JAFGDI010000352.1 GCA_016932145.1 Sedimentisphaerales bacterium | reverse complement strand
CAGATATATCAGCGTGACCGATTCCATTATGATAAAACCTGGAAGGCCTGGCATACAGTTGAAGGTCCGACATTAGTGTATCGTGATAATAAGTACTATTGTTTCTACTCAGGTGGGAACTGGCAGACGCCAGGCTATGGAGTCGGCTGTGCGGTATCAGATAATGTTATGGGGCCATACACAGATAACTGGAGCGAGCAGGGCGCATCTGTATTGAGTACAATAGGTAATGAGCTGATCGGTCCGGGTCATAACTCACTGATCCAGGGGCCGGATGGCCAGACCTGGTTTATTGCATATCATTCCTGGAATAGCCAGCAGACTGCCCGCCAGTTATGCATGGATCCGATAATATGGACCAATGAGGGGCCAAAATGCTATCAGCCTGCCAGAGGGGCAAAGACAGTGACTATACCATTGGTGCAATAGTTATTTGCATCAGACCTGATATTACGAGCAAAAAAAGCCGTACTGAAGTAATATGCTTTAGTGCGGCTTTTTTCTTTTAAGAGTTAGTTAGCAGGTGAACAGTAATCGAGAGGGGTTAGTTGGTTATGCACGCAATATGGTTATATGTTACCGCGAAATGGCAATCTATGGCAGAGTTATCTGCTCTAAGTTCCCTTATAATCGATTTATTCTTAATATTTGTCATTTTCCTGCATACCTACATAAAACTCATAATTTACTAGTGATATTTTTCCTTAATTTATTAGACACCTCCAGAAAAAGTTGTTATACTTCCTTTATGAGATAAATTTGGAAGCGTTCACAGGCTTTTTTTATTTCAATAAAAGTTTCAAGGCTTTGAGTTTCTTTAAGTTGTTAATAGTGTTTTGTATTATATTTTTAGCGTTATTCGCGCATTTTTTGTATTTTTGTATCAGGCAATGAAGAGAGAAAGAGAGTAAAGCAGAGAGAATGTAGGAATTCCGCTCGATATCCCTCCTGACGCATAGTGGTTAATAGTTCGATCTAAATGGTTGGTACTATTTTTAAGTTTGGTATTATTCTGTTCAAGCAGGGTATTCCGACGACCGAAGTAATTATTGACAGATGAAGTTGCTGTTGACTTTCAAGCAGGTGTATGACCGCGAATTATTGTATGCTGCCTGAGAGTTAACTGAGAAGTTATTATAATTCTATTTGGAGGTTCTATTATGAAGAGAACAAGCGTATTTTCCATGTTACTGGCACTAGCTGCGTCTGTGCAGAGTTATGGTGCTACAGTTATCCATTACAATTTTGAGGATGGAACTGCCAGTACGGCGATGAATGCCACTGGAGACAGTTCAAGATTTGGTTCAGCGGATTTGTCAGGTAATGGATACAATTTTCTGGCCTGGGATGCCAATGCCGGTCCGAAGTTTTCCGCCGAAGGAGATACAGCAACAGGAGCTGGTTTAAGTGCATATTTTACAGGAGGTCAGGATGGCTACAATACTGCAATTAGTAATTGGGGGCCGCAAGCCTGGACTATTGAATTGTCATTTAAGTACACCACAGTTGCTGCTTTTAAGACGCTGATCGGTAAAGATGGTACCGCAGGTCTGAGTGATGCAGGGCTATCGGCTTTTTATCTTCAGACAGATGGCGACAATGGTAATGCGATTCGTTTACAGTATGTAACCAAGTCAAATGAAAAGTTTAATCTGTTAACCAGTCTGGTTCCGACAGCAAACCAGTGGTATCATTTGGTAGTTCGTTCAGATGGTCGTTACCTTGATATTTTTGTTGATACACTTGATAATACAGGTTTTAACTCGATAGGAAGTTGGGACCTAGACACTGTAAGCCCAAGTCTTGGAGATGTAGATCACAGTTTTAAGGTTACAGGTAACTGGACTTTTGGTCGTGGCTGGTATAACAAATCAGAAGATTTTATGTCAGGTAACATAGATGACATTCGTTTCAGTGATACAGCTTTGGACAAGACTGATTTTCTGCAATATAAGGCGGTATATAGCCCAACACCTGAAGAAGGAGCAATACTGGTTGATACCAATTCAGATTTGTCATGGCAGCAGGATTCAGGAACAGTAGCTCAGTTCTACCGGGTTTATATTTCAAATGATCCTAATGTTTATGGTACAGAGCCAAATTCATTCGAGGATGCCCAATATACTCAGATGACTACACCGGAATTGTCGCTTGATAAACTTGAATATAATCAGTTATATAAATGGCGTGTAGATACCTATACCAGTGCTACAAGCGTGATACCCGGTCCGATCTGGAGTTTCACAACTGCACCAGATGCGGTGGTTTTTGCTAAGCAGCCGGTTTCAACTGTAGCCAATCCATCAGCTTCATTTTCGGTAACTGCCTCCGGAGCTGTTCGTTACGAATGGTTCAAGGATGGTTCATCTACTGTGCTTTCAAATGAATCGACACTGAACATATCCAGTGCTACGCTGGCCGATGAAGGTTTCTATTATTGTATAGCCTATAATGGCCCAACGGCAGCAACAACTTCAAGTACATTAACTTCAGATAAGGCTTATCTCTGGACAGCGCGTAAGATGGGTCATTGGACATTTGATGGCCATATGAATGATTCAGTTGGTTTGTATGTGACTGGCGCACCGGGTCATGATGGTTCAATAGGTATAAATTCCAGTACAACCGCAAATGTAGGAGATAATGTTCTTGGTTATGATGACGGTATTGCCGGTCAGGCGATAGCCTTTACCAATGATGATGATTTTGTAGCTATTGATGATGCTCAGTTCTTCAATTTCTATCCTTATGGATTTACAGCCAGTTTGTGGTATAAGTATAATGGTACAACTAATCCTGGCTGGAGATTGCCGATGAGCAAGCTGGGAGCAGAGGGCTGGCTTTTTGGAGTTGATCATGCTGCCAGAAAAGAATCTGTATTTATAGTAGAAAATGGAGCTGGTTGGCTTCATGCAGATTCTTCAGTTAATGTGGGTGATGGCCAATGGCACTTGCTGACAGTTACTTATGATCCAGCAACAAAAGCATTGGTTAATTATGTTGACGGTCTGGCCTCAAATACCCAGACTTTCAATATCAGTTCGCGTCCGCTTTCTACCGCACCAGTAAGTATAGGTGGTCGTGATCCTGAGAATAGTGTGTCAGCTCTTATTGATGAGGTAGTTATGTACAGCTATCCACTGACTCAGCATGAGATCATAGATGAATTATACTATCCGCTTTCAGGTGAAGGTGTTTGTATCAGTCCGATAGCTGATGGTCTTGACCTGGTGGCAGACTGCAAGATCGATCTGAAAGATCTTGCCAAACTGGCAGCAGCCTGGCTGGACTGTGGCAGATATCCGGAAAGCAGTTGTAACTGAGATTAGTATCAGTTATATAGTTTAGAATTTTATATAAAGCAGGAGTTCTCATTGCAGAATTCCTGCTTTTTTCTTTGTGTAATAGTCAGTATTTATTGGATTATTTTCACTTTTCTGGAACTTTTTTTGTGTTATTAAATATTAATGTTCAATAAGTTTTGTGTTATCGTTTGGTGTAAATATCTTTTTTGCAATGGTTTATGCAGATGTTGAATTTAAGTCAGTTCTAGTTGGTAAAGATTATGTTTGTAATCAATTTTGATAACCGCTATAATTCCGGCCGATTTTAGCTAATAGTAGCAAGAGAGATAGAGAGTACAAGGAAATATGTCCAAAGCAAAAATTATATGTACCGTAGGCCCGGCGAGTAACACAACAGAAATCCTTGAGAGAATGATCAAGGCAGGCATGAGTGTTGCCCGGTTAAACTTTTCTCATGGAACCCATGAAACACATCAGCAGAATATTGATACTATTCGCCAGATCCACAAAAACGGTGGTGCGAGGATACCAATATTGCAGGATCTGGCCGGTTTCAGAATACGCGTAGGTCGTTTTGAAAACGATTATGGCGCGATCAAGCTGCGGCAGGGTATGGTCATGTCATTGATCAACGCTGAATCTTCAGGTCGTCCAGATGTAATACCATTTGACTATCAGGGTTCATTTGCCTGTATTAAGCCGGGTATAAATATTTTTATAGATGATGGTAATATAGCACTGAAGGTAATAAGCAGCGAGGAAGCCGAGATTACCGCAGAGGTTATTGTTGGCGGGATACTCAAGAATAATAAGGGTATTAATATACCTGAAGCTGAACTTGAGTTTGAAAGTCTTACCGATGGAGATAAAGAAGATATACTCTTTGGTATTAAGAACAAAGTGAGTATGATCGCTCAGTCATTTGTGCGTACTGCTCAGGATATGATAAATGTGCGTGAGTTTATTAATAAGCACAAATATAATTGTCCGCTTATTGCCAAGATAGAATGCCGGGAAGGTATCAATAATATTGATGAGATATTAGATGTATCTGATGGTGTAATGATCGCTCGTGGTGATATGGGAGTGTCTCTGCCGATGTATGAAGTGCCAATGATCCAGAAGAAGATCATTAAGAATTGCATTCAAAGAGATGAGTTTGTTATTACAGCTACACAGATGTTAGAGAGCATGACTGAAAATGTCAGACCTACCCGAGCAGAGGTTAGTGATGTAGCTAATGCTATTCTTGATGGTTCTGACTATGTTATGCTATCTGGTGAGACAGCCAGCGGCAAGCATCCGGTAGAGGCAGTTGAGATGATGAAGAATATCATCAGATTTACGGAGAAGTCAATGGAAGGCGGCTTCCCGCAGAAAGTCTGTTGCAGAATGATCGACTGATAATCGAATTGCAATTTATAAAAAGAATGTAACCGTTCACACGATTACGGTTAAAAGTCAAAAGTTAAAGGTAAAAGGTAATGGTTTCGCTGACGCGAAGCTATTTATATTATGATCATGCTCGGCCACAAGTCGCATTATTTACTTTTAACCTTTTACTTTTCACTTTTTACAATAACCGTGAACGGTTACTAAAAAAGACAAAAGCACGCATGGGCCCGGGAGCCAGCGTGCTTTTTTTTTGCTGCAAATGGTTTGGTTTTTGTAATTGATAGCATGGTGCTGAACAAATACTATTATGGCCAGGTCAAAAAGCTGGAATGATCAGAAACTGCAATGAACTGTGAAGGCACCATAGCTGTCGGGCTCTGGCTGTTTTTCATATTGTCTGGTCATGAAAACCTGGCTATAAGATAGTGTCAGTTTTTTATAAGAGAAGGCAAAGCCCACTTGAAGCTCCCCCAGGAGAGTTTCTTCTGACAGGCCATCGAGTAGTTCATTATGTTCTACAACACTGCCGGCAATTCGGGCGAAGGCAGATATAGAGCTTTGAGAGGTATTTTTAATATAATATCGAGGACGAGACATGCTGCCCGGTCCAAAATCATTTGACAGATCGCTGCCAACTCTCAGGGTGAGTCCTGTGCCGGCGTTGCGATGTACGCTGCCCAGCGCTACTGCCGTTTCGCCGAGTAATTCCAGGTGAATTGGCCCCTGACTGTAGTATTTGTTTGTACCAATACGAAATTTATGCAGCCAGTTAATGTTACCAGCAAAACGGTCTGACATCTGGGAGTCCCAGTCAACGGCCTTTTCCAGCTCTCTCAGACCGTGGATGAAATCCTGGGTTTCTTTTCCCAGAGCTGATGGGCCAATTACACCCAGGGACAATTCCAGATGGTCCATGTTCATATTATCTCCCGTTTGAACAAAGGGGCCACCGTATAGCCAGCCGGCATAACGCATCTCCGGGTCAGGGCGTAAATCAGGGGATGCTATAAAATCAGGTGTCTGCATATGCTGGCCGATGAATATGCCAAAATTGCTTTTGGTTTCATTGTCTGAATACCAGGGCAAAGAATTCATAGGCTCTGTAAGGCAGTTATTAGTGTCAGTCCAGGCAATATCTATTCGGGCGCCATTGGTATAATGACGGTCAGTATCATGATTGGGTTTGGCGAATGTGCCATCATTTTCCCAGTATATGCCGGTAGTTACTCCTGTGCTGATAGCAGGCATAATCAGAAGAAAAGATGTTAGAGCTGATTTGATATCCATTTTATTGTGAGATTCTCCAATTTATTAACGACCCATAGTGCTGTTCATGTGTTCCAGAGGGGCTGTCTTGCCGGTAAAAAGTTCAAATTGTTTCACTGCCTGATTAATAAACATATCCAGGCCTGAGATGCATATTGCCCCGGCCTGATGTGCGTATTTAAGCAGTCTGGTCTCGAGTGGTACATAGACAGTGTCAAATACGACCATATTATCTTTTATTATTGCCGGGTCAACCGGACAACTTTCAATGTCAGGTTCCATTCCGAGGGAGGTACAATTTATCAGCAAGTCGGCATCGAGTTCGGCCAGAGCTGTTAATTCGAAATACTTACAGCCAAAGCACTGTGCCAGTTCCTGGGCACGAGGCAGGGTGCGATTATATATACTGACCTGGGCATTATTATCAACGAGCGCAGCCACAATGGCGCGGGCAACGCCTCCAGAACCAATTACCGCTGCTTTTGAACCATTTATTTGTTTGCCGCTACCGCTATGTGACATGCCATCAGTCATTGCCTGTAAAGCACCATAGTAATCGGTGTTGTAGCCGCTCAGTTTGCCTTGTTTATCAATGAGTATAGTATTAACAGCACCTATAGCATCGGCTGCCGGGTCTATATGGCCGTCTTTTGCTCTGATGTATTCCAGGGCATTGTGTTTATGGGGGATGGTCACACTAAAGCCTCTGAAGTCAAGCCAGTTGCGGGCCAGAATATTATCCATAAATGAGGTGAAATCATCAGGGCCGATAAGAAGGGGGGCGTAAAGGCCATTAAAGCTACTGTGGTCAAAAGCTCTATTATGTATTTCCGGGCTGCGTGAATGGGAGATCGGCGAGCCAATTACGCCAAAAAGGGCAGTTTCAGGGCCGCATTTTTTAACCCGATAGATTTCGGTCATTTGTTTTAGTGTTATCTGGCCGGGAGCAGTGGCATCTTGTGGTGTCAGTGCGGCAAAGGTAAGCAGGCAATTAAACTTACCGGCACATAGTCTGGTAATTATGCCTTCGTAGCCCATGGCAATGGCTATTATGCCGGGGTTTGCTTTCATGATGTCGAGCATACGAAAAGAATCAGTGATAGAACTGGCTTTAAAGGCTATTTTGGCAATTGCTTCGGAGCTGACGGCTTTGATACTATTGATAATATCCTGGAGATCAACTGGCATAGTATCGAAATCGTGATAGCTGATTATGGTTTTTGCCGGTGCCAGATCAGGCAGGCTATTTTGAGCGGCTTTGAGCTCAATGTCGATATAATCAGCCCCGGCTCTGGCTGCGGCTTTGAGGATCGAATAGCGGACTTCCTCGCTGCCAGTGTAATTGCCTCCTTCCCAATGAGCCCGGCAGGTGGCCAGGACTTCTAAGCCAAAACTCTTACCTATGCCGATTATTTCTGCAACATGGTGAATAAGCGTTTCTGGAGATTGCCAGAAATCGAGACGCAGTTCTAATATGTCCGCTCCGCCATCAACAGCCATTTGGGCTTGTTTGCGCAGATGGTCAATATTTTCTACAATAATTGGTACGGTTATTTTTGTCATTTTCTGCCTTTATTTATTTTAGCTGCAACTTCTCTGCCCAGCTCAGCAGCCTCTTGTTCAGGACCGCAACATTGGGCATATCTGACATTATGGCCATTTATTTCGCCAGTCATTGCCCGAATATACAATTTCCCTGATTCGAGCCAGGCGTAAGCCCCCATAGGAACCTGACAGCCACCGCCCATAGTAGCCAGAAAACTTCTCTCAGCTTTAACCCTGAGTTCGGTTGGGCGATGATTAAGTTGCTTTACGATTGTTTCTATTTTGCTGTTGCCCTGACGGATCTCAATTGCCAGAGCTCCCTGACCGCAGGCCGGGAGAAACTCTCTGGGGTCCAGGCTCAGGCAGGT
>JAFGDI010000351.1 GCA_016932145.1 Sedimentisphaerales bacterium | reverse complement strand
GCGTAGCTTTAAACCAGTCATCGGCCTCAAGGCCGATACGAGAGCTTGTTACTTTTTTCTTGTTACTTGTTACTGTAACCGTGAACGGTTACAAAGAAGAGAAAAAGAAAATGGGGCAATTTTTACACCAGATGTATGAAATTGCCCCATTTCGATGCCCACTAAAAGCCCTGTAGTAATTGCATACCTGTCATTTATTTTTAACTTCTAACTTATATTTTCTGAATATTTGCAGATATGATAATACTAATAAGGTCTTATAAGTATGCTATTTGTATCGATTATATGAATTAAACAGGTAAGTGAGGCAAAATATTGAAAACCTAAGTCTTTGTATAGCAAGGTGATATATATAATTTAGTTTTTATCAGCTTTTTTTATTCAAAGACATCTGTAATTTTAACCCTAAAAAGTCGATTCAGGTGGAGCTGGGGGAAAAGTATAAACGCAAAAAGTAGATTTTTTAGTTGACCAGGCGACATTTGTGTGGTATATTTGCGAATCTGTATTTGTCAGGGGTGACAAGTTCAGATAAGCAGACATAGCCTACCTCATTATGTCTGCCTGATGGATCTGGTACCGGGGGATGAGGTAATCCCACCACCAATTGTTTATATGTGCTGTGAATTACGAAGTTAATCTGGCTGCATATTGTGCGTGCGACCAGCGAGCTCGTAATTGTAATTTAATATTGTTTATTGGTTTATAAGGTATACGAAAACTATGGATACCGACAAGGAAAAAGCAATGGAAATGATCAGGAATATCAGGAATATTGGCGTTTCAGCCCACATCGACTCTGGAAAGACGACTCTGACTGAGCGTATGTTGTATTACGCAGGTCGTATTCATCGAATCCAGGAAGTTAAAGGTGGCGACGGCGGAGCGACAATGGACTTTATGGAGCTGGAGCGTGAGAGAGGTATTACTATTACTTCTGCTGCTACCCAGGTTCAGTGGCAAGATAAGACTATTAATATTATTGACACCCCGGGCCATGTGGACTTCACCGTTGAGGTAGAGCGTTCGCTG
The DNA here is from genome assembly GCA_016932145.1 of Sedimentisphaerales bacterium. GTDB lineage: Bacteria > Planctomycetota > Phycisphaerae > Sedimentisphaerales > SM23-30 > JAFGDI01. The sequence continues at coordinate 8,606 of JAFGDI010000351.1, read as the reverse complement.
CGTGTTCTGGACGGTGCTATTATGGTACTTTGTTCTGTTGGTGGCGTTCAGAGTCAGTCTGTAACCGTTGACCGTCAGATGAAAAGATATAAGGTTCCAAGAATAGCCTTTATTAATAAGATGGACCGTATTGGTGCAGATCCAAGGCGTGTTCTCAAAGATATTCGTGAAAAACTCGGTCTTAATGCTATTGCTATTCAGCTCAATGTAGGTGAAGGCGAAAAGTTTGATGGTGTTATAGACCTGATAACCATGAAGTATTATACATTTGATGGCGGCAATGGCGAAAAAATGAATGAGTTGGAAATTCCAGCTGATTACGCTGATGCCGCTGCTGACGCTCGCCACGAGATGCTTGAAACTCTGAGCATGTTTGATGACGAGCTGATGGAAATGTTGCTGGAAGATAAGTCTCCAGACGCTGAAAAGGTTAAGAAGGTTGTTCGCGAGGCAACTATCAATCGCGATATTGTCCCACTGATGATGGGAAGTGCCTTTAAGAACAAGGGTATCCAGTTGTTGCTTGATGCTGTATGTCAGTATCTGCCCAGTCCGCTGGACAGAGTGAACACAGCTCGTGACCACTCCAATAACGCTGCTGAAGTTCCATTGGTAGCAGATCCGGAAGCACCTCTTTGTGCCATGGCATTTAAGATCACAGATGAAACCTTTGGTCAGCTCAGCTATACTCGTGTATATCAGGGTTCGATCGTTAAGGGTGGTCAGTATCGCAATGCCCGTACCAACAAAACAGTTCGTGTTGGCCGTATGGTGAGAATGCACGCTAACGACCGTCAGGATATTGATTATGCCGGTCCCGGTGATATTATCGCTCTGCTGGCTGTAGATTGTGCCAGTGGTGACACTTTCTGTGGTGAGGGTATAAACTATTCTCTGGAAAGTATTTATGTAGCTGAACCGGTTATCAGTCTTTCAATTAAGCCTAAGGATACCACAGCCCAGGATCGTATGGGTAAGGCATTGAACCGCTTTATGAAGGAAGACCCGACATTCCGCGTTTCTTCTGATGCAGAGACTGGTGATACAGTTATAGCTGGTATGGGCGAGCTGCACCTCGATGTATATATCGAGCGTATGCGTCGTGAATACCGTGCCGAAGTTGAAGTTGGCGCACCTAATGTAAGTTATCGTGAGGCTCCGACAGTTGAAGCTTCTTATGACTATAAACATAAGAAGCAGTCTGGTGGTTCAGGTCAGTTCGGTCATGTAGTTGGTCGTCTGATACCTCTTCCGGAAAATTCAGAGGATCCGTACGAGTTTGAAGATAATATCAGCGGCGGTCGTATTCCGGGTGAATATATACCTGCTGTAAATAAAGGTTTTGAAGAAGCCATGAAGAAAGGCCCGGTTGCCGGCTACGAGATCGTAGGCGTTAAGATGTGCCTTGACGATGGTAGTTACCATGCGGTTGACTCAAGCGAAATGGCGTTCCGTATTGCCGCTCGCGACGCATTTAACCAGGCGTTCCTGAAGTCAAAGCCATGTTTGCAAGAGCCGATCATGACCGTTGAGATCGAATGTCCCAGCGAGTATCAGGGTGCGATCGTAGGTGACCTTAACAGTCGTCGCGGTCTGATCCAGAATGCCGAACAGCGCGAGAATTCATCAGTAATTACTGCTGAAGTTCCGCTGGCAAATATGTTTGGTTATGCGACTATCGTTCGCAGTCTGAGTAAGGGTATGGCAACCTTTACTATGGAAATGAGTCGCTATGCTCAGGTTCCATCATATATTGCAGATGAGATCATCGCTAAACGCCGGGCTCAGAAAGAGGCCAAGGCCAAGAAGTAAGAGACCAACAGTATTAAGTTACTGAAAGCACAGAAGGAGGATAACCCGTAATAAGGTTGTCCTCCTTTATTTTTTAGGGTATCTGGCTATAGAGCTTGTTGTCAAAATGGAAAAAGTAATCCTTCACAGGGTTATAGTAATAAATCATAAGCTCAAGATTCGTCCTTTGGCCCATACCGATTTTAAGCGGCCAGACTCGTATTTTATAGTAATTTCCCGCTAATCTGACTGGCATTAGCAGGCAGGCTTCTATTATGAGTATTGCCCCCCTGCTATTGCTAACGCTCCTGATCTCTGATTTTTAGTTGTCAAAGGTCTGTTTATGACTATAATTATAATGCGATTATACGGTTACATTAACTAGAGGCCGTATATATATAAATTTAGATTATTTTATTATAAATGGAAGGTGTCTTATGAAAAATAGTGTCTTAATTATTGCACTGATAGTCCTTTTTGCCGGTTTGTTTACCGCTTTGAAGTCAACAGAGGCTCAGAGTGCTGCCGCCCCTTCTGCAGTTAAGATAGCGGTTCTTGATGTTACCAAGGCTATGGTAGAGTGCCAGGAATATCTGGCTCGCCAGAAGGAAACTGACAAGAGAAACAGTGAGGCTCGTGCCCAGATGGGTAAGCTCAAGCAGGAAATAGATGCTATCAGCGAAGAATTGAAGAATGTATTTGAGCCAGGATCACCAGAATATTCAGCTAAACTCAAAGATTGGTTCGACAAGAAGGCATCGCTGGAATCTATGAATGAATATGTCAAGGAAACTCTTACTATCGAAACTCGCAGTTGGACAGAGTCGCTTTATGGCAAACTCGTTGCTTCCGCTGGAGCAGTAGCTCGTCAGGAAAGCATTAGCCTGGTAATCAACAAAGATGGCTCAGAACTGTCAACTACCCAGAATATTCAGGAACTCTTTACCCTGATCCGTACCAAGCAGGTACTTTACAATGCCCCTGCTATGGATATAACCGGTCTGGTAATTGAAAAGATGGATTCTGAATTTGTTAAATAAATTAGTCTGATAGCAGCAGGCAATTTATCTGAGACACGCCCCTGATGAGAATTTGTCAATATGCGTGTCAGTTATATTTGTTTTCAGGAAGTAATATGTTATTATCTCAAATAGCTGAGAAACTGGGTTCTGCTTATAATGGAGCCGACCAGGAAATAAATTCGATCAACTCGCTGGAAAATGCAATAGCAGGAGAGATATCGTTTTTAAGCGATAAGTCATACGCCAATCAACTGGGGACAACTTCTGCTTCTGTTGTTGTTGTGCCTGATAGCATGGCTAATATTGCATGTAAGGCTATTATCTTGTCAGTTATTGATATTGATCAGGCTCTGGATATATTGCTTGACTTATTTGCCCCTGAAATTGAGACTGAGCGACCAGGTCGTCATCATACCGCTATAATCGCCCCTGATGTGCGATTAGGCGAAGGTGTGGCGATAGGAGCCCATGCCGTAATCGAAAAGGGTGCCGAAATTGGTGCCGGAACGGTGATTTCGGCAGGCTGTATTATCGGCCAGAATGTAAGGATAGGCCGAAATTGTTTATTATTGCCTAATGTAGTGGTTTTCCACAGTTGTGTAATTGGCGACAATGTGGAAATACACAGTAATTCCACTATTGGTTCTGCTGGTTTTGGCTATAAATTTGACAAAGGAAACTACAAACGGATCCGGCATATAGGCAATGTTATTATCGAAAATGATGTCGAAATTGGTGCTAATACCTGTATCGACAGGGCAAAGTTTGGCTCAACGGTTATAGGTTCTGGCTCAAAGATAGACAATCTGGTTCAGATAGCCCATAATGTTAAGGTTGGCAAAAATTGCATTATTGCTGGCCAGGTTGGCATTGCCGGCAGTACAAAAATAGGTAATTTCGTTATTATGGGCGGTCAGGTTGGTATTGCTGATCACTGTGTTATCGGCGACCAGGCACAGTTTGGCGCTCGCACTGCAATGGTAAAAGGCCAGCATGTTAAAGCCGGGGTAAAACTCATGGGAATACCGGCTCAGAATAAAAATGATGAATTGAAGCAAATAGCTTTAGTACGCAAATTACCCGAACTATTTCGAGAGTTAAAAAAAGCAAACGATAGTAAGAAATGAACTTGTGAGCTTGCCTTAGCGACAAAGTTAAGAGTTCAGAAGTATCGATATCAGGAAATTGCAGATTTGAATTTTCAAAAAACAATTGTAAAAGAAGTAGTGGTTGAAGATCGTGGCTTATTTTCCGGTAAGCCTGTAAAGCTCGTGATCAAGCCTGCTGATGTTGATCATGGTATAGTTTTTGTTCGCACCGATCTGAATCCGCCGGTAAGAATTCCGCTGGAGATAGATCGGGTAACCCAACGCATGCGCCGCACTGCTATTTGCGTTGGTGATGCTTATATTGAAACGATAGAGCATTTTATGGGGGCTGTCAACGCCCTTGGTCTCACTAATTTGCTCATAGAAATTAATAATGAAGAAATGCCAAATGTCGATGGCAGTTGTAGTCCTTTTACAACGGCTATTCTTGAGGCAGGTATTGTGGAACAGGGTCGTAAGGTTGAGCCCTTTGTCATTTCAGAGCCAGTTACGGTGAGAGAAGGTGAAGCTGTACTCTATGCACTTCCTGACAAGGGTGACACTCTTACGGTTATTTATGAGCTGGACTATTCTGAGAGTGAGCCGCTTATCGGCCGCCAGTTATATCGCTATTATCATTCTCAGGAAAACTTTATCAGTCAGATATCGCCTGCCCGCACTTTTATTCTGGAAAAGGAAGCATTGCATTTCAGTAAGCAGGGTATAGGTACGCATCTGACCGGTAAGGATGTTCTGGTTATTGGCCCTGAAGGTCCTATTGATAATCAGTTTCGCTTTCCCGATGAATGTGTAAGGCATAAGATAGCTGATTTATTGGGCGATATAATGCTTTTTGGCAGACCGATCCATGGTCGTATCGTTGCATATCGCAGTGGCCACAGTACGAATCATAAGCTGGTGCGTGAATTATTGGCTATAGCAGCCCAAAAGCAGGAAAAAAAAACAGATAAAACAGATTTCGTCCTGGATATCCGCAAGATACAAAAGATATTACCTCATCGCTACCCCTTTTTGCTGGTTGATCGGGTACTGTCTATAGAAGGTGACAAAAGAGCTGTTGGCCTGAAGAATGTGACCATGAACGAGCCATTTTTCCAGGGTCATTACCCGGGAACACCAATAATGCCCGGGGTACTCATAGTTGAGGCTATGGCCCAGATGTCAGGTTTATTATTTGCTCAGAAGCTCGAACATACCGGCCAATTGGCAGTATTGATGAGTATGGATAAAGTTAAGCTGAGACGGCCTGTTGTGCCTGGCGACCAGCTTATCCTTGAAACAGAGGCACTGAGAAGTAAAAACCGGACAGGTGATTGTAAGTGCCGGGCTCTGGTTGGCGATAAAGTTGTAGCTGAAGCACAAATCAGATTTATGCTTGTTGATGCCGATCCTGAATGACAAGGCTTTTTCGTCTTTACCCCAAAACTGGTTTATACCAAAGGGCGCAGCGAATGATATAATATCCGCTGCGCCCTTTATTATTGATCATAACTGAGATAAGTAACAAGTTGAGATACTCAACTGTAGCCGTGAACAGTTACATTATAAAGTACCTGTTATTATCTGCACACCTTTCTCGTGACAGATATCGCCTGTACCATGCCAGGTATCATTGCCATCAATAACGGTAACCTCTACTATGCGTTTCTGCTGGGCCAGATCGCCCTGCTGCCCGCTGCATTTGACTATAATATTGCCATTTTTCTTTTCGGCAGTGAAACTGGTCAGACAATATTCACCTTTCTGATAGCCGTAGCCATCGCCGGCGTCTTCATAGACAGAGCCCGCCGCCTTGCCCTGAGCATCTAAAGCGACCAGCAGAGTAAGGCTCTGGAAAGCAGGTATCTGCTCTGTGCTTTGTACAACCGGACCAAGCGGAACAATAGCACCCGGGCGGACATGCACATCACACTGATACTTATCTGCGGTACTATCTTCGCCTGCTAAAGAAACCAGAGGCCAGTTACCATCGGGATACTTAACTTCCTGCGCCCATTTAGGCACGATATACAGGTCAGAACCAAGCAAAAAGGCTTGCTCTTCCATTCGCAGATCCATATCGGCAATATCAGCGAAATAAGCCGGGCACATTACCGGCAAACCGGTTTCATGAGCGTTACGGAAGGCCGTATAGAGATAAGGCATCAGTCGATAGCGACGCTCCAGGGCAACCCGGGCGGCATTTTCGGTTTCCTGGCCAAAAGACCACGGCTCATGGTCAATTGTACCCAGAGAACTATGGCCACGACTAAAAGGATAAAACGCACCCACCGCGATCCAGTGTGCCCACAGCTCCGGCGTGGCATTATCGCCAAAACCGCCGATATCCGGGCCATTAAATGGCTGGCCGGATAAACCAAAATTGATCGACATAGGTATCGACCAGCGCAGATGTTCCCAGCTAGAAGCATTATCTCCAGTCCAGGTAGCGGCATAACGCTGTCCACCAATATAATTAGCACGAGTAAGCACAAAAGGCCGCTTATCAGGATTAGCCGCCATAATACCCTGTTGCGAGGCTTTGGCCATAAGCATACCATAAATATTGTGATATTGGGCATGAGAACCGGCAGGCAGATCGCCACCGCCACGATGCACATTATCGGCAGGCATAGTTTTAGAATCAACAAAAACCGCCGGCTCATTCATATCATTCCAGACACCATCAATACCCTGGGCCATAAAGTCTTTATACAGACCAGCCCACCAATCGCGAACCTGCGGGATGGTAAAGTCAGGAAAAGCACAATCGCCCGGCCAGACCGGCCCTTTGAATGGCTTGCCCTGGGCAGTCTTAACCCAGGCATCAATTGCCGTACCTGCATCGAAAACAGAATAGCCTTCTTCGTATTTAACACCCGGATCGATCATCCAGACACCCTTAAAGCCAAGAGAATGGAGATAAGCATTGGTATCTGCCGGATCTGGGAAGCGGTTTTTATCAAAGGTAAAGATACGATACTCGTCCATATAATGAATATCAAACCAGATAACATCACATGGGATCTGCTTAGACCGGAAGGTATCGGCTATCTCGCGGGCACGAGCGTCAGGATAATATGACCAACGGCACTGCTGATAACCCAGCGACCAGCGAGGCGGCATAGAGATCGTTCCAATGAGATCAGCGAGCATAGTCATAAGCTCTTGTGGGCTTTTAGCCTCCAGAACCATAACCGGGAAGGCAGGAGCACTTTCAGTAACACTATAGAGTATGCCACTGCGTAAGTCCAGCTCTGCCAGCCAGGTAGAGTCAAAATAAACGCCAAAAGCCGTGCCATCAGGCCGCAGCCCGATAACCCAGGGATGAGTCTGGTAAAGCTGGTCAGCCTTGCGATAGAGCGGATTATCCAGATTATCCAGCTTTATCTTATAACCATTACGGATCAGACTTCCGGTAACTTCGCCTGTGGCATAAAGATCTGTTTCTGGATCAATAGCAAAATAAGCAAACTTACGCCCTTGCCTCTGGCCAAAAATTGGCTTCAACTGCCAATCAGCCGCCAGTGGGCCAACCGACTTCAAAGACTTCACAAACGCCGGAGATACCGGAACATCGGCCTGCTTGAGACCTGATGGGCGAAACCGGGCTATATTGGAAGATATCAGCTCACTTTCCCCGGCCGGAGCAGCATTTTTCAGTAAAGCAGAGATATATTCGCCCGGATCGCTATCGACCGGGTTAACATCTTGCCAGGTAGTACCAATAATGACTTCATCGAATTCATAGGCACAGTCATTATGGCCACAGCGAATACGGATCTCGTCAAAGGCCAGCTCAGTATTGTGCCTTGTCCAGATACCGCGTGGTTGACGAGCCTCAGAACGGTTAGCGAACGGGTCAAGGCCTATTGTCAGGCTCTCCGGAGCATCAGCATGGTGATCAATACGCATAACGATCTTATGTATCGCATTATCTACAGGTTTGCGAGTATCGCTTATCTGAATGCCCTTGCCATCAGACCCCCAGAATGAGAAAATATCTGAGTCAAAATCATTACCCAGACCGAGTACCTCTTTGCCCTCTTTATAAAGAACCAGACCGGCATATTTGCCCTTATTAACCTGGTTCAAACTGCGAAAGGTAAAGCTGACATATACTGTCGAATGCTTTTTACCATCAATAAGATCTGCCGCCGGCTTAATGGAAATTCCGTCACTATTATCCTGTAAAAATAGCCGATTTCCAGATTCCGATTGAAACTGAAAATTCAGACTGCCCGACCGGATCTCCATCTTGCCCGGCTGAGCCGCAACAGATCCCGAAAAGTCGTTCTTATACAGAACCTCCGCTGATACTGATTGAACTATTGGAAATAATAGTACAGATAAGGCCAGTTTCCTTAACATAGTCGTCCTTTCGCAAAATATGTGCTATTGGGTAGGTTTTGACAAATTCAACCTTAAATTTACTTATAAAATAAGGTCTGTTGCTATACTATGTCAAGAGCAAAGGTTTTGTGAACCTTTTTTCAGGAAATAACACTATCAGTATAAACAAGATGACTATTGTCCTTTATGCACTGATTAATTCTTTCTGTAATTGTTCACACGATTACGGTGAAAAGTCATAAGTTAAAGGTAAAAGGTAAAAGGTAATGGTTTTGCCTTCGACGAGGCTTTTATTTAAGCAGGCTTTGCCTGCAATAAAAATCAGACAGCTTCGAGCGGAGCGAGAATCATG
>JAFGDI010000350.1 GCA_016932145.1 Sedimentisphaerales bacterium | reverse complement strand
TCTTATTTCTACGCGATTTGACTAACAAAACTATTGATGTCAAAATTAACACCGTGAACGGTTAGCATAAAGTTAATCAATACCCAAATTGTCCCGGTAAAGCACCTGCTGTCTGCCTGGCAAGCTCAGAGGTCCTGATTCTTTTCCTTTGCGATGGTTTTCAGTTCCCGGCGGACAATCGCTATCGTTTTATTCATCTTTGTAAATCGCGATATACCTAAAATCGCTATCAGGAGCGAAAAGGGAATACAAAAAAAACCAATAACCACAAACCACTTATGCTCACCAAAGTGTATGATAGATACACCGGTTATCAGTAATGCCACTGCCGAACGCAAATAAGCCAGCAATGTCCGTTCATTAGCCAGCAGTGTCCGATCGATTGCCAGCTCATCCCTGAGTATCAACTCAGAATCCTTAAATCTCTCATAAGGGTTTTTTGCCATATTTTATTTTGTCTCTTCTAAATAGTAACCAAAAAAACTGGATATCCGGGCTACAATAGCCAAAAAATCCGTTCTGAACTGATGCCAGAATGATTCCTGTTTTTCAGCTCCAGCTTCATTGGCACATAATTCTATAGACAAATCAGCTCTTTTGCAACTGTTTCCGGAATAACCAGGAGGCATCTCTCTGAAAATAAGAGATTCTACTTACTGCTTTTCTATAGCGGTCATACATTTCTAAAACATCTCCCTTAATAGTACTATCTCCTCCCCTGACCAGAGCAAGACACATATACTCAATTTCAAATGGAGAAAACTGCTGCCAGAACGCCCACTGGGCATCTTCAGAAAGGCCGGCAAGTTCCACCTTGATCTTATTGTACTTCTGAACAATATCAGCATAAGCTTCATTTATGGGTAAAATCTCATACTTTTGAGCTAATTTTTTCCAAAGTTGATCATCTGGATAAAAAAATGATGCCATTTTCAGATACACACCCATCTGATATTTATCATCTTTACAACATTGAGCCAAAAGACAAGCCACCCGCCGGCTCTGTGGATGAATATACCACGCGCGATATGCATGTTTCTTCGCCATTTCTAACTGTCCAGTCAGAATATAAACTTCTGCATGAAATTTTTCTGCCTCAGCTACATAGAGCGAACTATCAGGGTTTACCAATGGCGAGTTAACCATAGGAGCCATGGTATTGAGTGCCTGATCATATCTCTTATTTGTAAGTTCTTTCCAGGCTGTTTCGTTGGAATATTGAGTTTCCTGAACTGCCACATATTCAGGATCAGCAAGCAATTCCAACTTACCACTTTGATAAATACATAAACGCGACATAAGGTCAGCACCATATCCTTGTTTGCGTTCATTTGCTATACGGAACGCTCTTGCAGCTTCCAAATAATCCTGCCGGTCCATATAGGCCATTGCCATATTCCAATAGAGATATTGCTCTCCTTTTGTACCTATATCGTGTACCGCCTGCTGAGCACAATATATTGCTTCATCGTTATACCCAAGCCGGCAATAATCCCTGGTTAAAATACTCCATTCCCAGACAAATTTGCCAGAACCCTTAAGATAGCCAGAACCAATAGCAGAAAGTATAAGCGGCATAGACCTGTCATGACAACCTTTCTTGAGATATTCACTGGCAAGCGTGGTCAGAAAAATCAAGTTAGATGGGTATTTCTCAGCTAACGGAAGCATAGCATCAAGCTGCTTTATAGATAATTTTCCCCTGTTGTTTTTAAGTTTCACCGCCATTACCAATGGGTTTTCACCACAAATATCAATTGCATAATCAAGAACCTTTTTGCAGTCATTGATAACAGCTTTATCGGGACAGCCAGTATAATTAAATTCACCTAAAGCCGGCATAACCAGATGACTCTGCAATGCTCTGCCAGTTTCAATCTTTAACTGTGCATATTCCTGACTTTCACTATCGAGCGTCCAGCCTTTCTGATTTGCATACCAATATCTGATCTCAGCAAAGTCAGGATCTCGTTTTAGTATTTCTTCATATATGTCCCATTCCTCTTGTTTACGCCAGGGAACAAAAAAGGTCTTGCCATACATTTTAACACATTCCATATCTGTGGTCATCGGCCGGATCAATTCCTGATACAAGCCATCTGACACAGGCTGACCTCGATACTCCATCCAGGTTTTTACCATCTGACCCATAAAGGTAAAATAGGGAACAGGTTGTGAATATTTCTGCCGGATCACTTCCCTTCCGGTACTATCGATAACGACCATTTCGCCGGTTAGTCCTTCTTTTTGCTGGATAATAGTACCGCCAATAGCATGAGTAGCACTCCAATATTTAATATAGTTAACCACTCTCTGGGTTTCATTCATACTGGTAAACCATATCGGGTTTTTTCTAGTTTTTCTATAGATAGAACCAGGGTGCCTTGCTGAGTAGTTGTCCGGCACAAAATCGAACTTAAATGACAGTAAACAGGGAAATGTCAGCAGGTCTAAATCTCCTTTATGTTCTGCATCTGTAATAAATTCAAAGGGCAGAAAAACAGGATTGAACATGCCGCCTTTTTGAGTAACTGGTATATCAAACCAGTCCTTCACCAATATATCTGCAGGATCAGCTTTTTGCTCTGCTTTAGCGAACCCTCCAGACACTTTCGATATTGACAGAACACCTGGAATAGCACTCTGAAAAGCCGGCACACTCTGAATGTCGGCAATAGAACTATAGCTCAAAAAAACGGTAATAAAACAAATTAAAGAAACTTCAAAGATATGCTTCATCTCAGACACTCCTTATAGACCATCATGTTCAAGACCCTTTTGTACCTATAAAAACACCATAATCAAACAGTCGTTTTAACCTGTTCTTTATCAAGATAAACCACAAAGCGCACAATATCAAATACCCTGATTTGCAACACAATTCACTCCAAGCTCATTAAACATCAAATCTGAAAAACTGTCAAATACATTTATTTCCCCAACAATTCATTAATACTATTCAAAGCATATTTGCTGTATTTTTCCTTGCAGCTTCATTTGTTTTTGAATAGCATATCAGACTTTATGCCCTGTAGGGTAATTAGTTAATATATACCAATTGAGGAGATAACATGAGCGAAACACCGCCCTGCCCCAAATGCAAATGTGAATATACCTATCTTGACCGCAATATGACAATTTGCCCGGAATGCGGTTTTGAATGGGACCCGGCTAATCAGGCCGAAAAGGACGATAACGGCCCGGTTTTCAAAGATGCTAATGGTACTGTTCTCAATAATGGCGATACGGTATCTCTGATAAAGGACTTGCCGGTTAAAGGGTCAAATTCCAAGATCAAAGCCGGGACCAAGGTCAAAAATATCAGACTCGTTGACGGTGACCATAATATCGACTGTAAAATCGATGGTTTCGGCGCTATGATGCTAAAATCGGAATTTGTCAAAAAGATGTGACATACTTCCAATAATGGTATAACAGACTAACTGATAATGCTTTATATTAACTAAAGTCATACGGCTTCATAAATGAACATTTTAGGGTAGCCATAAAACACAACTAAAAAAACTCAAAATCCGGTATAGACAAAACAAGTGATAGTCACTAAAATCTATGCCTGTCAATAAGTTAGCTCTTTATTGGCTATGCGAACGTAATTCAGTGGTAGAATGCCAGCTTCCCAAGCTGGACGTCGCCGGTCCGAATCCGGTCGTTCGCTATGCAAGGTCTTGTAAGATAACCACTTACAAGACCTTTTCCGTTTTAAGCCAGTTTATCAGATTTAATTCAGCTATAAGCAAACCTGCCTTTTCCCTTTAAATAGCAAGTGTTTTCTGTTAGATTAACCCATCCGGAAAAAGAGATTGATTTTCATAACAGCGTAAAAAAGATTAAATATATGGAAAACAAAGCTGATATATTTGAGATCGTTGAGCCAATAGGTCGGCGTGTACTCATTCGTAAAGATGAAGATAAAAAAGAGACCAAAGGCGGCATAAGGCTGCCTGATAATATAGAGATACCAACCATAACCGGGCGGATAGTAGCGGTATCAGCAGAGATCGAATCTGACCCATTGGTACCACTAAAAAAATACGATAAAATACTATTTAATCCCAAAGGGGCCATACCTGTCGATTTTGAGGGCAATAATAAATTATTTGTCATCGAACTGGAAAATGTTGTGGCAGTATTCAGAAGAACAGAGAAATAGGAAGAAAACATGGACCTGATCGCATTTGACATTGGCAATAGTTCTGTAAAAGTGGCCGTTTACGACGAGAATGAAATTAAAGAGTCAGTAAGCATTGCTATTGACTCACTTGAAGCTGACCTGCCTGGCATATTAGTTAAATACCGCGAGATATGCGGACCGCAGCAGTTCGATGCACGAACTGTCCCGCTGCCAACCAGCTCGGTCAGCAGTGAGAATATGGCCTTAGTCGAAAAGATCGTCAGTGAGGTATTTGACCAAAGGCTCATGCTGGCCGGACGCGATTTCCCCGTTGAGATGAATGTTGGCGTGGAAAATCCTGACAAGTTAGGGCCTGACCGCTTATTGACCGCTCTGGCTGCCTTCCAGGTTGTTGGCCGGGCTGTTGTTGTCGCTGATTTCGGAACGGCTACGACCATTGACCTGGTAAACGACTCAGGCATATTCATGGGCGGTGTTATAATTCCCGGCCTGGATCTGGCGGCCCGCTCACTTCATGAACATACCTCAGCCCTGCCCTATGTCTGCCCTACCCAGCCTGAGGCTAATGCTTCTTACGGCACTAATACGGAAATGGCGATCAATAACGGCATATACTTTGCGACCCTGGGGGCTCTGCGGGAGCTGGTGGAACGCTATGCCACTGAACTGGGCTACTGGCCTCAGGTTATTGCTACAGGCGGCTATGCCAAAATGCTAGCGGCTAACTCTGATCTGATTGAAAATGTAGTACCGAACCTGTGCATTAACGGACTGTACCTGGCGTTCAATCAGTGGTATGAACTGCAGGATACACCTGATGAACTGCTGCAATACAAAGAGCTGGAAGAAGAACAGGACAATAACCCGGACGAATAATGTCAAGAGCAAGCAATAACAGCATTACTACCGCAGCACTGCTTACCCCGCCGGGGGTTGGCGGCATAGCTGTTATTAAAATAGCCGGTGAGAGCATCTGGCAGATACTGACAGAAATTTTTAACTCTGTTAACAAAACCATGCCTGTCGATATGAAGGCTGGCCGTTGCTATCTTGGCCATATTATGGAACAGGAAGAAACCATTGACCAGGTAATGCTGCTTATTGACCCGAAAACAAATTCAGCCGAGATTCATTGTCACGGCGGCCCGCGTATTATCCAGCGGATTATGCTCTTACTCCAGTCCAGAAATATTGCAATAATAGATACCGACCTGCAAAATCATCTCGATAGCATTAGTTCAGAGCAAAATTATTATCTGGCCAAAGCACGCACCTCGCTGGCAGTTTCAATGCTGGCCTGTCAGTTCCCCGGCGGTTTATATCAATGGTGTCACAAACAGATACAAGCCATAAATAGCCCTGCCTTTTCGCTTCCTGACTATCAATATCAAGCCAAAGAGCTGCTGCAAACATTTGCTATTGCCCGCCGTCTTATATATCCTGTACGGGTTGCCCTTATCGGGCCGCCCAATGCCGGGAAAAGCTCACTGGCTAATATACTCACCGGGCGAAAGCAATCTCTGGTATCGGACCTGGCTGGCACAACTCGCGATTGGACCTCAATGTTCACTGACATGGCCGGCGTACCCGTTGAACTTATCGACACCGCCGGCTGGCGCGAAAGTAATGATGAACTCGAGATGATGAGCCTGCGTAAACTTCAGGAACTGCTGGGGCAGATCGACCTGGCTATCCTGCTGATACCGGCCAATGATATAGATAATTTCAACGCCATTCAGGCCCAGCAGACAGCTAAAATGCCCCAAAATCTGGACATATTAACGGTTATCAGCAAAGCCGACCAGCTTTATACCACAGCTTGCAGCAGCACTCATTCTGAATTACAAATCTCATCATTAAATCAATGTGGTCTGGAAGCATTAAAACAGTCTCTAAAGCAGAAACTGGGTATTATGGCCGACTTTGACTTTCACTCACCTGCCATATTTACCACGCGTCAGTATCATACCATAAATACCAGCCTGACTCGCGAAGAACCCAATCATATCGCCGCTATGCTCAGTAAGTGTATTGGCGATATCAACTGAATACCGGCTCTGAAGCCCGGCATTTATCCACTTGTGCTAATATTAATATCACACTCATAACTACAACCCATTTAAAATACAGCTGGCGGTGAATATTATCTATCCACCGCCAGCAAAAGAAACTATGCGAATAAGTCAGAGAATGATGACTTACTGTACACAAGCCGGATACAGACCGCAGTCCAGCCACTCAGCAGCCAGAATAGCAAAGTCTGCTACATCTACTACACAGTCGCCATTGAGGTCATAAGTACCGCTAGGCCTTACTGTCTCGATACAGATCTTATGATCGCCGGGAACCATATTTACAAATTCCTGAGCAATTGTCAGTTCATCCTTGGCATAATTAAAGATCTTAACTTCGTCAATAGTACCAACGAAATACTTTTCAAGGATATGATTATCTCTTACTTTACCGATATTGAGAACATCAATAGCTGTATAGACAGAGCCCATATCTTTAACTTCCATAGCTTCACGGTGGCCATCAACATAGATCTTGATCTCACCGTTGTTGATATCACGGGTAGCAACAACATAATGCCACTCGCCATCATTTATATCTTTGGCTGAACGGATAGTTTTTCCGCTTGGGCCTGTACCCTGGGCAGCCTTGCTGCCACTGAGAACTATACCGTAATCCGGCACCCAGCCAGACATTTCGCCATCAACAATACCAGCACCAAACCACCAATCACCATCAGCAGCGGTCATAGAGGTATTAACCCAGGCTGAAATAGTATAACTATTGCGAACTGAACAAGGTATCTCAACATGCTTCATTTCGCCAGCAGCGAGAACCAGACCATTACCGTCAAAACCTGTTCCATAAGTAACAGTAGAATCAACTTCATCTGTACCATCAAAGAACCTGGCAACACCATCATTACCCTGAATAGAAGAATCTATCACGAGTGAAGGCTGCTGTTCATCGGTTACATCAAAGCTATAGTGAGCTACCATCTGGCCAACTTCTACAAAGGCAAAGCCAGAAGAAACTACGATCTGACTGTCATTATTAACATTACAGTAGTAGTAACCCTGCTGCTCAGCAGTAGCATTAGCAATAGTGTAAGTGGCGCTATTTGTACCAACTGCAACATCATCACCAATGATAGTGTCCTGAGAATAGTACCAGGCATAGTCAACATCTGTAATACTTGATACTACAACTGACAGTTCCAGAGAACCACCAGCAGCAATATAACCGCCTACTGGCTGAGTTGTAATTACTGGTGTTGAAGGCATAGTGTTAAAGTTCCATTCCACACCTCTAACAGTATTAGGTTCTGTCGGGCCAGATACTGTACCATTGCCCTGAAGCATACCCTGGTCAACACGCCATTTGTAATTAGTATCCAGACTCAAACCTGTTAGGCTCTTGCTGCCAGTAGCACCAGTAACTGTTATAGTATCAACTAAAACAACATTAGCATCGGAAACAGAGTTCATATAAAGATAGTGAACCTTAGCTGCCGGGTTAGGATTAGCCAGATCAACCGGATTCCTGGCAGTCTGCCAACTCAGCTCAACATCAACGGTTGAGCCAGATACAGTACCAACCATAGTAGCATTCTTAGCAGGTGTTGGAGCACTGGCTGGGAATAAATGATTATTACTTGCATCAGCACCTGCTGCATGAATCGCAGCAACTTCATCTGCAGTCAAAGCATGGTCATAAATTCTGAAATCATGAGTAGAGCCGGTCAAAGACGGATCACCGTAAGGAGCACCAGAGTTAATATCCAACTGAGTAGCTATTGCTTCAAGATTGAAATTGGCGGCTGCTACATTGTTATTAACATTTGCCAGTACACCATTTGCATACATACGCAAAGTGGTACCATCATATGTCACAACCATCTGACGGGGGCCCTGATCAGGATTTTCCGGCCAAACATCCATTGCACCATTACGCAGAATATGGTCAACAACACCTGCCTGCTTGCAATGAGCACTGGCATTCCAACTTCCATCTCCGCGAGCCGGACAGCCAATAATAAAGTTGTCCTTGGTACCATTATCAAAACTGAAAATCGTGTGCCAGTCACCCTGTGGAGCTACTGCAAAAAACCAGGTCTCAAGAGAAAAGGGACCATTCAAGCCGGCCACAGCAGTTGCAGGAAGCGATACACCACCTGAAACATTCTCACCATACGATACGCCGGTGGTAGTTAGCTTACCATCAGCAATAGTGCCGGCATCAGCTCTGGTACTCAGTGTACCATGTGCAGTTCCAACACTATCGTTGGCATTGCCGTTGAATTCATAACGATGCACAAGATCAGCACTCGCCATGGTACCCATTCCAGCAATAGCCAGCGATAACAACAATTTCTTCATTTCCAAATCTCCTATATAGAATACTTACAGTGCCGGCAAGTGAAATACAGATTACACTTTGTACCAGCACAAACACAAATCGAATTAATTAATACCGACTAGAGAAACTATGTAAGTTCTCACAACGCGCAGCTGCGAACACAGCAAAATTGATGCGTCTGAAAGAAACAAAACTCGCCTCCTATTCAAGCTATTCCCGTCAATTCGGAACGGGAAAACTCAAAAGCGAACAGCAACTCTAATCTCCAAAACTCCTGAAACACATCGTTCATAGAACGATTACGGCTTAAAAACCGTTTCTAAAATTTCTCTTTTCACAATTCAAAACAATACCAATAATTTTTGATCAAACTGAAATGCAGTCTGATTGACTACATTTTCATTCTATAATTATTTCGTAACGAATTCAATTGTTTTTTTGTAACACATATTAACTTTTTGCCGTAAGATGTGTTTATAAATTCAATTTTAACGATTATCGGGACTATTCTTAAAAAACGGCTTATTCATTATAATGATCTTTTTTTCTTATAACTCACTATATGAATTACTATTACAACATAGTAGCTCTGAAATCATTCAAAACACCCTACAGTATTAACTATCGGCAGTAAATGAGAAATATTTTTTTTAATTCCGCTTAAAATCTGCAAAAGTATTGATATATACCAGTAAAAGAGATAAAATACGCCGGTTTTGACGAATAGTAAAAGGATAGTTCCAGGTAATAGTAACCGGGGAAATGTAAAAATGGATAAAAAAACAAGCATACCAACAATAAACACAGCCCTTCGTGCTATTATGTATTTGCTTGTAATCATACTAACAGTTGGCTGCACTAGCTCATCTGGAGTAAGAAAAGACCATTGCAACTGTTTTCCCCCCGCTGAACTGCTGTTCAAGCCGGCCTTCTGTCAGCTAAGATCTGATACTCAAGGCAATAACACCGGCATTGAGCTTTTTATTCAGGTAACTGACGAATTTGGTGACAGCATAAAGCTCCCCGGCATATTTCGGATAGAAATCTACGAAAGACTTGGACTGAATCAGGATAAAACTGGCGAAAGACTAATAATTGACAATAATAGCTTTAAGGAAATTGACCTGCGAGACCCGGTCATTAATCATCAGCACTGGGACAAAATAACCAACTGCTACAGGCTAAGTATCGATCGAACCAACTTGCCAAACGAACTTGTCGTTCAGGCCACATGGTTCTATGACCAAAACTACCGACTGGCAAATACCATTTCCTTAAAAACTGAAAATAAATAACAAACCATAATTTAAGATAATTACGACCGTAGAGAAAGGCAAAATAATGCTCAAAAATATAAACCCAACCCAAACTCAGGCATGGCAAAAACTTACCGCACATTATGCTACCGTTAAAGATCAGAAAATGAGTGATATGTTCGCTCAGAACAAAAACAGATTTGCTGAGTTTTCAATGCAGTTCGAGGACATTCTTCTGGATTATTCCAAAAATCGCATTACTGGCGAGACACTGGGCTTACTCCTGGAGCTGGCCAACGAAACCGCAGTTAAAGATGCGATTAAGGCCATGTTCAGCGGTGAAACTATCAATCAGACCGAAAATCGAGCCGTATTACATACAGCACTCCGTAACCGCAGTAATACCCCGGTAATGGTTGGCGGTAAAGATGTTATGCCCGATGTTAATGCTGTACTGGCACAGATGAAAGATTTTTGCCACAAAGTCAT
Organism: Sedimentisphaerales bacterium; assembly: GCA_016932145.1. Classification (GTDB taxonomy): domain Bacteria; phylum Planctomycetota; class Phycisphaerae; order Sedimentisphaerales; family SM23-30; genus JAFGDI01. Next base: position 246 of record JAFGDI010000350.1, on the reverse strand, counting down.
TAATGGCGACTGGAAAGGCTACACTGGCAAAAAGATAACCCACATTGTTAATATTGGCATTGGCGGTTCTGACCTGGGCCCGGTAATGGTAACAGAAGCTCTGAAACCCTATTGGCAGGGAATAACCCCGCTTTTCGTCTCCAATGTCGATGGCTCACATATAGCAGAGACCCTGAAAAAGGTTAACGCCGAGACTACCATATTTATCATAGCATCAAAAACATTTACTACCCAGGAAACCATGAC